>NZ_LZKK01000310.1 GCF_001672815.1 Mycobacterium sp. E796
GGCGATCAGCACGAAAAGCTGCACGTACGTCCGCAGCCCCCGGGTGCCCGCCGCACCGATGGTGATGGTGCGCTGCGACGTGGCGTCCAACTCGACGTTCGTCTACGCGTACGGGTTCGCCGAGGACATCGACGCGACACACGCCCTCTACGCCAGCCTGGTCGTGCAGATGGTGCGCGCGTCGGACGCCTACCTGGCCTCCGGCGCGCACCGCCCCACGCCGACGATCACCGCCCGGCTCAACTTTCAGCTCGCGTTCGGGGCGCGCGTCGGTCAGCGCCTGGCCGAGGCCCGCGAGGAGGCCCGGCGCGAGGCCACCAAGGACCGCAGCCGCCCGCCCGGCACCGCGATCGCGTTGCGGGACAAGGACGTTGAGCTGCGCGACTTCTACCGCGGCGCGTCCAAGGCGCGCGGAACGTATCAAGTCAGCCGCGCGACGGCGGGGTATTCGTCGGCGGCGCGCCGGGCGGGGGACCGGGCCGGCCGGCGGGCGCGGCTCGGCAACAGCGCCGAACTGCAGGGCGCGCGGAGCGCATTGCGCCAGTGACTCGGGCCGGTGGGGCCCGCGATTCGCAGCGCGCCAAGGTTTATGCGGCCGAGGACTTCGTCCGGACGTTGTTCGACCGCGCCGCTGAGCACGGATCGCCCTCCGTCGATTTCTTCGGCACGCAGCTGACGCTGCCGCCGGAGGGGAAATTCGGGTCGGTCGCCTCCGTCCAGCGCTACGTCGACGAGGTGCTGGCGCTGCCGTCGGTGCGGCGGCGCTGGCCCGGCGTGTCGCCGCTGCAGGTGCGGCCCCGGCGGGCCGCCACCGCGGCGCACTACGAAAACCGTGACGGCGCCGGCACTATCGCGGTTCCCGACCGTGACACCGCCGACTGGGCGCTGCGTGAGCTGGTGGTGCTGCACGAGGTGGCGCATCACCTGTGCCGCGCCGAGCCGGCGCACGGCCCGGAGTTCGTCGCGACCATCTGCGAGCTCGCGGAGCTGGTGATGGGCCCCGAACTCGGGCACGTGCTGCGGGTCGTGTACGCGAAAGAGGGTGTGCGGTGAGCGATCCGGACGCGCGGGCCCGCGAAGTCGAGGCCCAAATGACCGACGACGAGCGGTTCTCGCTGATCCTCGCGGTGATGGGCGCGGGCGAGCTGTGGCCGCAGCGCGACGAACGCATCCCGCCGGGCGTCCCGATGAGCGCCGGGTACGTGCCCGGGATTCCGCGGCTCGGCGTACCCGCGCTGCTGATGAGCGACGCCGGTCTCGGCGTCACCAACCCCGGTTACCGCCCGGACGACACCGCCACCGCGTTGCCGGCCGGCCTGGCCCTGGCCGCCGGCTTCGACCCGGTGCTGGCCCGCGCCGCCGGCGAGGTGATCGGCCGCGAGGCACGCAGCCGCGGGTTCAACGTGCAGCTCGCCGGCGCGATGAACCTGGCCCGTGACCCGCGCAACGGCCGCAACTTCGAATACCTTTCCGAGGACCCGCTTTTGACGGGGTTGATCGCCGCCGAGTCGGTCAACGGCATCCAGGAGCAGGGCGTCATCTCGACCGTCAAGCACTTCTCGCTGAACTGCAACGAGACCAACCGGCACTGGCTGAACGCGGTCATCGATCCCGGCGCGCACCGCGAATCCGACCTACTGGCCTTCGAGATCGCCATCGAGCGCTCATCGCCCGGCGCGGTGATGGCGGCCTACAACAAGGTCAACGGCGACTACGCCGCGGCCAACGACGCCCTGATCAACGGGGTACTGAAAGGTGCCTGGGAATACCGCGGTTGGGTCATGTCCGACTGGGGCGGGACGCCCGGTTGGGAATGCGCGCCGGCCGGCCTCGACCAGGAATGCGGCGCGCAAATCGACGCGCTGCTGTGGCAATCCGAGGCGTTCGGCGAGCCGCTGCGGGCCGCCCACGCCACCGGGGCGCTGGCCTCCGAGCGCCTGTCCGACATGGTCCGGCGAATCCTGCGGTCGATGTTCGCGGTCGGCATCGACCGGCGAGAGGCCGCGCCCGCACCGGATATGAACGCGCACAACGACATTGCGTTGCAAATCGCGCGGCAAGGTATCGTGCTGCTGGCCAACCGCGGCGTCCTGCCCATCGCGCCCGAGTCCGCGGCGCGCATCGCCGTCATCGGCGGATACGCGCAGCTGGGCGTCGCCGCGGGCTACGGTTCGAGCGCCGTCGTCCCACCAGGCGGCTACGCCGGCGTGATCCCGCTCGGTGGCCTGGGCCTCGAGGCCGGGTTGCGCAACCTCTACCTGCTGCCGTCGAGCCCGCTCGCCGAGCTGCGCAGCCAATTTCCCGGCGCGCAGATCGATTTCGATCCCGGCGCCAGCCCGGCCGAGGCGGCGCGGGCGGCGCGGCGCGCCGATATCGCCATAGTCTTCGCCGTCCGCGCCGAAGGGGAGGGCTTCGACGGCGCGGACCTGGCGCTGCCGTGGGGACAGGACGCGCTGATCGCCGCGGTGGCGGCCGCCAACCCGAACACCGTCGTGGTACTGGAAACCGGAAACCCGGTGGCCATGCCGTGGCGGGACTCGGTGAACGCCGTCGTGCAGGCCTGGTATCCGGGGCAGGCCGGCGGCCGGGCGATCGCGGAAATCCTTGCCGGGCGGGTCAATCCGTCGGGCCGGCTGCCGATCACCTTTCCGGTGGACCTGGGCCAGACGCCGCGCCCGGAGCTGCCCGAACCGGAGGCTCCGTGGGGGACACCGACCACCATCGACTACTTCGAGGGGGCCGACGTCGGCTACCGCTGGTTCGCCAAGAACGGGCTGGCACCGATGTTCGCGTTCGGTCATGGCCTGTCCTACACCAGCTTTGAATACCGGGACCTGGCGGTGACCGGCGGCCAGAGCGCCACGGCGAGCTTCACCGTCGCCAACGTCGGCGACCGGCCCGGGGCCGACGTCCCGCAGCTGTATTTGACCGCCACCCCCGGCGGGCGATGCCTGCGGCTGCTGGGATTTCGGCGTCTGGAGCTCGAGGCCGGCGCCACCCGCCGGGTCACCATCGAGGCCGACCCGCGGCTGCTCGCCCATTACGACGGCGCCGCGCAGACTTGGCGCATCGAACCCGGCGATCACGCGGTGGCCATCGGCGCGTCGGCCGCCGCCCTCCGGCTGGAGGCCCGGGTCGAGCTGGCCGGTCGCGCGTTCGGGCGCTGATCACGCGGATCCGCGCGACCGGCCGGGTGGGTTACTCGACCGGCCTCAGCTCGTCGCCGCAGGTGCAGCGGTACGGCTCACCCGCGCCGGAGCAGTGGCAGGGAACCTCGATGCGAACGCGACATCCGCAGCCCTCGTGGCCACAGCTCAGCAACGTCCCCGCGTCGTATTCAGCCATTCAGATCACCCTTCTCTGTCGTCGTGGACACCGCCACTATATACCCCCTGTGGGTATGCAGTAAACACCCCGGCCTAGCGTTGGCGGCATGACGGAAAACCCGACCCCGCAAGACGTGGACGCATTCCTGGACAACACACTCATCGGCGACGAGCCGGCCCTCGCCGCGGCGCTACAGGCCAGCGACGCGGCCGGGTTACCTCAAATCGCCGTGTCGGCGCAGCAGGGAAAATTCCTTTCCCTGCTGGCGGGTGCAATCCAAGCGCGCCGCGTCCTCGAGATTGGCACCCTGGGCGGCTTCAGCACCATCTGGCTGGCGCGCGGGGTGGGACCGCAGGGACGGGTGGTGACGCTGGAATACGAGCCCAAGCACGCCGAGGTCGCGCGGGCCAACCTGCAGCGCGCCGGCGTGGCCGACCGTGTCGAGGTCATCGTCGGCGCCGCGCTCGACACGTTGCCGACCCTGACCGGCGGCCCCTTCGACCTGGTGTTCATCGACGCCGACAAGGAGAACTACGCCGCATACCTGGAGTGGGCGGTGCGGCTGGCTCGAACCGGCTCAGTCCTGGTGCTGGACAACGTCATCCGCGAAGGCCGGATCCTCGATCCCCACGACGACGACGAGCGGGTGCGGGCGACGCGGCGGACGCTGCAGCTGATGGGCGAGCACCCGCGGCTGGACACCGCGGTGATCCAGACGGTCGGGACCAAGCACTGGGACGGTTTCGCCTTCGCGTTGGTCCGGTAGGGCCTCAGCGCGGGGTGAGGTCTTCGACCGCCTGTGCGGCGGACGTGAGTTCGCCGATGCGCAAGGCGGTTTCGCCGGCATACAGAGCTGCGGCGTCCAGCCAGGAATCGGGCACCCCGGCCACCGGTGCCAATGGGGTGAAGAACGGGCGGCCCGGCGACTGCAGCCGCATCAGCGCGCCGGCGTCGAAATAGCCCAGCACCGCCAGCGGGCGGCTGGCCGCGTTGAGGGCGGCGGGCAGGGCCTTGGCCTTTCCGTCGTCGCCGCACCAGCGGCGGGTCGCAGCGTTGGGCACGACACGGTGACGCAGCGGCCAGCTCAGGCCGAACAGGTCCGTCTCAATGGTCTTGTCCGCGTTGATGACTCGCCGCTGGTACTCGCGACTCGCATTGGCCTCGTGCGTCAACAGGAACCGCGTGCCGGCGATGATGCCGCTGGCCCCGACGTCCAACGCGGCGCGCGTGTCGGCGGCAGTGGCGATGCCGCCGGCCAGGAACACCGGTCGCTTCCCGGCCGCCCTCAGGGCCCGAGGCAGGAAGTCCAGCGCGGGCATGGTGCCGACGAGGTGGCCGCCGGCCTCGCGTCCCTGCGCGATCAAACCGTCGGCGCCCCAGGAGATCGCGGCACGCGCACCCTCCTCGGTGCCGACCATCACGAACACGAAGATTCCCGCCTCGCGCAGGTGCTCGACGAGCCCGCGCCGTTCGCCGAACGCCAGCACGACGGCGTCCACGTGGGCGTCGACGCAGATCGTGACGTGGTGGCGACGGACGAAGGGCATCAACAGATTTACCGCCACCGCGCGCCTGGGCGCCCGCTCGCGCATCTGCGCGATCGACGCGCGTAGCTGGCGGGCGGTGGCAATGCCGAGGGTGCCGAGGCCACCGGCGTCGGCGACCGCGGCGGCCAGCGGCGCCTGCGCAATGCCGCCGCCCATTCCGGCCTGCCCCACCGGCACGTCGAGCCGCAGCCGGTCGGCGATGTCCATGCCCACGACGCTACGCGGTCTCTCGAATCGCGCGACGTCCGAGCGTAATCTTGACAGCGGATGGATGGGTGCATCCAAGCCCAAAAGGCTTGCTGCATAACAGAAAGGTCACAAAATGAGTACGGTCCATTCATCAATAGATCACCACCCCGATTTGTTGGCTCTGCGCGCGAACTACGAGCGCGTCGCCGAGTCGATGAGCGCGCACGTCACCTTCGGTCTGGCCCTGCTGACGGGCCTGTACGTGGCGGCGTCACCGTGGATGGTGGGATTCAGCGCGACGGGATCGCTTGCCACGTCCGACCTGATCGTCGGCATCGCGGTGGCGTTCTTGGCGTACGGTTTCGCAACCGCGCTGGATCGCGCGCACGGCATGACGTGGACGCTGCCGGTGCTCGGCGCGTGGCTCGTCGTCGCGCCGTGGGTGCTGCCCGGCTTCACCGCAACCGGCGGCGTGATCTGGTCGAACGTCGTCGCGGGCGGGTTGCTGACGGTCCTGGGCCTAAACGCCACCTACTTCGGCGTGCGCACCCGCGAGGCGGCCACGCGAGCCTAGCCGCAGATTGCGCCACCCGACGCGGAGCCGACCAGCTTGACGTACTTGGCCAGCACGCCGGTCTTGTAGCGCGGCTCCGGGGGAGTGAAATCTCTTCGACGCGCTTCGAATTCGGCCGGGTCGGTCAACACGTCGAGGGTGCGGCCGGCCACGTCCAGCCGGATCCGGTCGCCGTCGCGCAGCAGGGCGATCGGTCCGCCGTCGACCGCCTCCGGGGCGATGTGCCCGACGCACAGGCCGGTGGTGCCGCCGGAGAATCGACCGTCGGTCAGCAACAGCACGTCCTTGCCGAGCCCGGCGCCCTTGATCGCGCCGGTGATCGCGAGCATCTCGCGCATCCCGGGCCCGCCCTTGGGGCCCTCGTAGCGGATCACCACGGCGTCGCCCTTGGTGATGGTGCCGTCCTCGAGGGCGTCCAGCGCGGCCCGCTCGCCGTCGAAAACCCTTGCGGTGCCTTCGAACACGTTGGAGTCGAAGCCAGCCGTCTTGACCACCGCGCCGTCGGGCGCCAGCGATCCGCGCAGGATCGTGATCCCCCCGGTCGGGTGAATCGGATCGGCGAGCGCGCGGAGCACCTTGCCGTCCGGATCGGGCGGGGCGATCGCGGCCAGGTTCTCGGCCACCGTCTTGCCGGTGACGGTCAGGCAGTCGCCGCGCAGCAGCCCCGCGTCGAGCAGGGCCTTCATCACCACCGGGACGCCGCCGATGTGGTCGACGTCGGACATGACGTGGCGGCCGAACGGCTTGACGTCGGCCAGGTGCGGCACCTTCGACCCGATCCGGCTGAAGTCCTCGAGCGACAGGTCCACGTCGGCCTCGCGCGCGATCGCCAGCAGGTGCAGCACCGCGTTGGTCGACCCGCCGAACGCCATCACCACGGCGATCGCGTTGTCGAAGGCCTCCTTGGTGAGGATGTCGCGGGCGGTGATGCCGCGCCGCAGCAGCTCGACGACGGCCTGGCCGCTGCGCCGCGCGAAACCGTCGCGGCGGCGGTCGGTCGCCGGCGGGGCCGCGCTGCCCGGCAGCGACATGCCCAGCGCCTCGGCGGCGCTGGCCATGGTGTTGGCGGTGTACATGCCGCCGCACGCGCCCTCGCCCGGGCAGATGGCGCGCTCGATGGCGTCGACGTCCTCGCGGGGCATCAGGCCGCGTGCGCAGGCGCCCACCGCCTCGAACGCGTCGATGATCGTGACCTCGCGCTCGCTGCCGTCGGACAGCTTGGCCACCCCCGGCAGGATCGAGCCGGCGTAGAGGAACACCGCCGCCAGGTCCAGCCGCGCCGCGGCCATCAGCATCCCGGGCAGCGACTTGTCGCACCCCGCCAGCAGCACCGAGCCATCGAGGCGCTCGGCCTGCATCACGGTCTCGACGCTGTCGGCGATCACCTCGCGGGACACCAGCGAGAAATGCATCCCCTCGTGCCCCATCGAGATCCCGTCGGAAACCGAGATGGTGCCGAACTCGAGCGGGTAGCCGCCGGCCGAGAACACCCCCTCCTTGACCGCCTTGGCGAGCCGGTCCAGCGACAGGTTGCACGGCGTGATCTCGTTCCACGACGACGCCACCCCGATCTGCGGCTTGGCGAAGTCCTCGTCCCCCATGCCTACGGCGCGCAGCATGCCGCGGGCGGCGGCCTTCTCCAGGCCGTCGGTGACGTCACGACTACGGGGCTTGATGTCAGGGGCCTTGTTAACGGACATCGTGCAAGTATGCGCGGCGCGGCCAAGCCGATATTTGCGGGCATACCCCGTCGGGGTACCACGTACCATGGGCGTATGACGACCGAGCACGGATACTCGCAGCAGAAGGACAACTACGCCAAGCGGCTGCGACGCATCGAGGGCCAGGTGCGCGGCATCGCGCGCATGATCGAGGAAGACAAGTACTGCATCGACGTCCTCACCCAGATCAGCGCGGTCAACAGCGCCCTGCGCTCGGTGGCGCTGAATCTGCTCGATGAGCACCTGAACCACTGCGTGACCCGGGCCGTGGCCGAGGGCGGGGACGAGGCGGACGACAAGCTGGCCGAGGCCTCGGCCGCCATCGCGCGCCTGGTCCGTTCGTGACCAGTACTCGGTAGGCGTGTTGAACCGCTAACTGCGGGGAACCTATTGTTGCGGTGCGTACGGTAGGTGCAGCGTGATTTCGCCAACCAGCCATGCCCGGCCGATTGCGTACCCGATCCTATGACTGTCGAAGCCGCCACCACTGCCGCGCGAACGTGGACGCCACGGGTCGCGGCGCAGCTGGCGGTGCTGGCAGCCGCGGCCTTCACGTACGTCACCGCGGAAATCCTGCCGGTGGGCGCGCTGTCCGCGATCGCGCGCAACCTGCAGGTCAGCGTCGTCCTGGTCGGAACCCTGCTGACCTGGTACTCGCTGGTGGCGGCCCTGTCGACGTTTCCGCTGGTGCGCTGGACGGCGCACTGGCCGCGCCGGCGGGCGTTGGTCGTCAGCCTGGTCTGCCTGACCGTCTCGCAACTCATCTCTGCGCTGGCGCCGAACTTCGCCGTGCTGGCCGTGGGGCGGGTGCTGTGCGCGCTCACCCACGGGCTGCTGTGGTCGATCATCGCCCCGCTCGCCACGCGGCTGGTGCCGCCGAGCCACGCGGGACGCGCCACGATGTCCATCTACATCGGCACCAGCCTGGCGCTGGTGATCGGCAGCCCGCTCACCGCCGCCCTGAGCCTGATGTGGGGCTGGCGGCTGGCCGCGGTCTGCGTCACCGTCGCCGCGGCCGTCGTGACCGTGGCGGCCTGGCTGTTGCTGCCCGAGCTGGTGCTGTCCGCCGACCAGCTCAAGTGCGTCGGTCCGCGGGCGCGGCACCACCGCAATCGCGCCCTGATCGTCGTCAGCCTCATCACCATGGTCGGCGTCACCGGCCATTTCGTGTCGTACACCTACATCGTGGTGATCATCCGCGAGGTCGTCGGCGTGCGCGGACCGAACCTCGCCTGGGTGCTGGCCGCCTACGGCGCCGCCGGGGTTGTCGCTGTGGGCATGGTGGCGCGCCCCTTGGACCGCAGGCCCAGGGGCGCCGTGTTGTTCTGCATGGCGGGGTTGACCGCCGCGTTCGTGGTGCTGACCGCGCTCGCGTTCGGTGGCGGACGCGGCGTGGCCCCCTATTCGGTCGCGCTGATCGGGATTGCGGCCATCGTGTTGTGGGGGGCCATGGCCACCGCCGTCTCGCCGATGCTGCAGTCCGCCGCTATGCGCAACGGGGCCGACGACCCCGACGGGGCCTCGGGCCTGTACGTGACGGCGTTTCAGGTGGGCATCATGGCCGGCTCGCTGGCGGGCGGACTGTTGTACGAGCGCAGCGTCGCGCTGATGCTGACCGCCTCCGCGGGCCTGATGGGCGCCGCGCTGGCGGGCATGGCGGCCAATCGGCAGATGCTGGACCCCGTGCAGGACGTTGCCGCGGCAAGCTCACGCAATTCATAGCTGCCGAGGTCAGCGGCGCGATCCAGGCCGCGCAACGGTGCGCCGCCTGCTGTGGAGTAGGTAGCTGGGGTGCGCGCTGTGCCACACTATTTCCGAGTAAGCGACCGAAGGGATGCATATGTTCGCGGCTCTGAAGGCAGCCGGATTGGCCTCCATCTTGAGCGGGGCACTCGTGCTGGGCGCGGTGCCCGCGCTGGCGGACCCGGATCAGGCACCCGGTGACCCGGGGACCGTCGCGGCGCCCGCGGACCCACCCGCCGCGCCCAGCACGATCGCGCCCTCGAGCGCGCTGGTCGCCAGCACGGCCAGAC
>NZ_LZKK01000311.1 GCF_001672815.1 Mycobacterium sp. E796
TCACCCGCGGCGACGCCGAGGCCCTGGCCCTGCGCGACGGCGACACCGTCTACGTGCGCGCCACCCGCGTGCCGCCCCTGCCGAGCGACGTCGTGATCACCCGTGGCGGAGTCGGAGACGCGGACGAGGATCAGAGCACGCTGACGTCGGCCTGAGCCGCGTTATCCGTTGTCGCCCATGACCGCACCCTCGCGGCGCGGGTCGGCGCCCCCGGTCCACTGCCCGGTGCTCTGAGCGCTTCGGGTGATCGCCGAAAGCCCGCTGGACTGGTCGGCCAGGTTGACCTGATGTCCCATCGCGCGCAGGCCAGCCACCAACGGGTCGTGGTCGCCGTTGTCGGAGGCGTTGATCTCGGGATCCTCGCCGCCGACGTTCGTCTGCGGTGAGTTTTGCGCACCGAAGTCGACCAGCGACACCGCCTGCTGCGGGTCCAGGCCCCAATCAAGCATCGCCACAAGCGCTTTCACGACGAACTGGATGATGGTCGAACCGCCCGGCGACCCCGCCACCGCGTACAACGCACCCCGTGCGCCCTGCCCACTTGGTGAGGCGTCGAATACCAGCGTCGGCGCCATCGAGCTTCGCGGCCGCTTGCCGGGCTGCACGCGGTTGGCCACCGGCGAACCGTCGGCCGCCCGGGGGTCGGCGGCGAAATCGGTGAGCTGGTTGTTCAGGACGAACCCGTCGACCATGTGGAACGAACCGAACGTCGATTCGACGGTCGTGGTGAACGCGGCCGCGTTGCCGTAGGAATCGATGACGCTGACGTGGCTGGTGCCGTGCTCCGTCCCCGGCGGTGCGACGCCGGTGGGCGCGCCGAAGTCTCCGGGCCTGGCGCTGCCCATGCTGCGCTGCGTTGAGATCAGCGCAGCGCGTCCGGCCAGATAGCCGGGGTCGATCAGCGCGCTGAGGGCACCGCCGGGCATCCCGACGAAATCGGGGTCGGCGACGTACTTGTCGCGGTCGGCGTAGGCCAGCCGCTCGGCTTCGGAGACGAGGTGGACGCCCATCACGCTCGGGCGACCGCCGTTGAGGTCGACGTTGGCGGGCGGGTAGTCGCCCATCGGGAAGTGCTCGAGGATGCCCAGCGTGGCGGCCACCGCGACGCCGCCCGACGACGGCGCGGGCATGCCGCAGATCTGCCGGCCGCGATACGTCATGCACAACGGGTCGCGCCTCTTGGCAACGTAGCTCGCCAGGTCCTGGTTGGTCATCAGGCTCGGCGTGCGGCCCTCCGAGGTGTCCGCCGCCGCGACGATGTCGTGCGCGATGTCGCCGGTGTAGAAGGCGTTGGCACCCGCGGAGGCGATGGCGGACAAGGTTTTTGCGTACGCCGGGTTCGTCAGCCGCGTGCCCGCCGCCTTGGGGCTGCCGTCCGGGTTGAGGAAATATGCGCGGGCCTGCGGGTCGACGCGCAGTGCTGCCGCCGAGTCGGCGATGGCGGCGGCCATCCGGGGGCTGATGTCGAATCCGTTGTCCGCCAACGCCGTCGCGGGGGCGAAGAGATCACGCCAGGGCAGGTGGCCGTGGTCGTCGTGCGCGAGCTCGAGCATTCGCGGAATGCCCGGGACCCCGATCGACCGTCCGGAGGCTCGCGCGTCGGGAATGGGCGCGGTGTGATCGGCGTCGCTGACCCAGCGCAGGTAGTTCTCGCCCGCCGCCGCCGGCGCGGTCTCGCGGCCGTCGTAGGCCTGAACGGAACCGGCGCGGGCGTCATAATAGAGTGCGAAGCCACCGCCGCCGAGCCCCGACGACTGCGGTTCGACCAAACCCAGGACCGCCTGGGCGACCACCATCGCGTCGGCGGCCGTGCCGCCGTCGCGCAGCACCCGGCACGCCGCCTGGGTGGACAGCGGGTTGGCGGTGGCCACCGCGAAGTGATCCGTTCGCACGACGGTCATGTCGCGGCGGTATCCGGTCGCGTTCTCGGGATTTGCCGCGGTGCCCGCCGAAGCCGAAGGCGCCGAAGGCTTTTGCGAAACGGGCGTGCCGTTGGGCACGATCTCACACGGGCCCGCCGCGGTGGGCGCGGCCGGATGCTTTGCGCTACACCCGGCCAGCACCACCAAAAGCGCGCCCAGCAATGCTCCGATCGAGCGGGTGTTCAAGGCACGAAGTTTACTGGACCAATTCGGCCCTCCGCGATGCGCGCCGGCGCGGCGAAACTGATAGCAACGCAAGGTCTTATTATCACTTAGCGATCTAAGTGATGATAAAAAGCGGTCAACTGAACATCGCGATCAGCAACGTCTACCGATACTTGGACCCGCTTGCTGAGGCCAACATAATCGTCGAGTTCACCGATCAGGCCCGTAATCGGGCCTGGCACGCGCCCGAAGTTCTTGGCGCGCTAGACGCCTTCGCGGAGCGCGCCGGCCGTAGAGCGCTGCTGTCGTGACGTTGGCGAGTCAGCGTGATCGGTCGACTCGAGTCTTAGGCGGCGACGCGGCGCGTCCGAGCCTTGCGTGCCTGGTCAAAGCGATCCAACACCGTCTCGGCCACCAACGGGTGCGCGCCCAACGGGGCCGCCAACTCGAGGCCGGCGTAGTCGGCGAACCTCCGCACCCGGTCCGGCAGCCGTCCCGGCGCCAGGAACCATGGCGCGATGACCACCCGCCGGGCCCCCTGTCGCCGCAGTCGGCCGGCGGCCTCGGGCAGCGACGGTTGCGGACGGGTCACCAAGGCCGTCGTCGCACCCGCCCAGCTCGTGCCCACCAGCAGACGGGACGCCACCTGTCGAGTCCGGGCGTTTGCCATGGGGTCGGACGACCCGATCGCCGCCACGAGCACGCCGACCCGCTCGTCGTGCCGGGAGACGCCCAACTCCGTCACGCGCCGGCGCAGCAGCGAGATCAGGCGGGGATCCTCGCCGAGCACGTCGGCTTGGGCGGCATCGACACCGGACCGGGCGATCTGGCGGGGAATGTCGACCTTGGCGTGGTAGGCGTTCGCCAACAACAGCGGGGTGACGACGGCGTCCCCGCAGTCGCCCAGCACGTCGACCAGGCCGGGCGTGTTCAGCTCGCAGAAGGCAAGCCGCACATCCAGGCCGGGCCGCATGCGCGCCACCCGACGGGCGACGGCCCGCGCGTTGGCGGCCGAGCGTGGATCCTCGCTTCCGTGCGCGGTGAGCACGAGGCTGGTCACGACGCGTGCAGCCCGCATTCCGTCTTGGCATGGCCTTGCCAGCGGCCGCTGCGCGGGTCGGCCTCGTCGATCGGCTTGGCCGTGCACGGGGCGCAACCGATCGACGGATAGCCTTCGTAGACAAGGGGATTGACCAGCACGTCGTTCTCGTCGATGTAATTCTGCATGTCGTCGTCGGTCCACGTGGCCAGCGGGTTGATCTTCACCAGCTTGTATCCCTCGTCGAAGCTGATCACCGGGGCGTTGGCGCGCGTCGGTGCGTCGCTGCGGCGCAGCCCGGTCACCCACGCTGAGTAGCCGCGCAGCGCCTTGCCCAACGGGGCGACCTTCCGCAGCCGGCAGCACTCGCCCGGGTCGCGCGCGAACAGGTCCTTGCCCATCAGCCTGTCCTGCTCGGCCACGGTGTGCTCGGGCGTGACGTTGACCACCCGGATGTCGTAGACGGATTCGATGGCGTCCCGGGTACCGATGGTCTCCACGAAGTGGTAGCCGGTGTCCAGGAACATCACCGGCACGCCCGGACGCACCTTGGCGGCCAGATCGATGAGCACGGCCTCCTGCATGCTGGACGCCACGACGTAGTTGCACGTCGCCCAGCCGCGCGGCCCGTTGATTCCGCCGAAGTTCTCGTCGGTCCAACGCAGCAGCTCGGTGGCGCTGGCGCCCTCGAGTTCGGCGGCGCCGCGGGCAGCCAACTCGCGCAGTTGAGCTTCCGTCGGCCTCGTCGTCATTTCTGAGATCATCGCAAGTCGCCTTCCTCGGCGCGAACGACCCACTGCGCGAATCGTTCACCGTCGCTTCGGTGCTTGATAAAGTTGCGTACCACTCGCTCGATGTAGTCGCCCAGCTCGTCGCTGGTGACCTTGTGCTGCCGCAGTTTTCGGCCGAATCCGCTGTCCAGGCCGAGGCTTCCGCCCAGGTGCACCTGGAACCCCTCGACCGAGCCGCCGTGGCCGTCGTCGACCATCTGACCCTTGAAGCCGATGTCGGCGACTTGAATCCGCGCGCACGAGTTCGGGCAACCGTTGATGTTGACCGTGATCGGCACGTCCAGCGCGGCGTTGAGGTCCTCCAGCCGACGCTCCAGCTCGGGCACCAAACCCTGTGCGCGCCCACGGGTTTCGGCGAACGACAACTTACAGAACTCGATCCCGGTGCACGCCATGAGATTTCGGCGCCAACGCGACGGGCGCGATTGAAGCCCCAGCGCCTCCGCGCCGGCGATCAGGTCATCGAGCTTCTCGTCGGGCACGTCGAGGACGATCAGCTTCTGATACGGGGTGAACCGGATGCGGTCCGAACCGGCCCGCTCGGCCAGGTCGGCCACGGCCGAGAGGATGGTGCCCGACACACGCCCGGCGATCGGGGCGAGCCCGACGGCGTTGAGCCCGTTCTTGAGCCGCTGCACTCCGACGTGATCGATCGGATGCGGGACCGGCTCGGGGGCGGGGCCGTCGATCAGCGGGCGCTTGAGGTATTCGGTCTCGAGGACTTCCCGGAACTTTTCGATGCCCCAGTCCTTGATCAGGAACTTCAGCCGGGCCTTGGCCCGCAGCCGCCGATAGCCGTAGTCGCGGAAGATCGAGGTCACCGCGGCCCACACCTCGGGCACCTCGTCCAGCGGAACCCAGGCGCCGACCCGCTGGGCCAGCATCGGGTTCGTCGACAGGCCGCCGCCCACCCACAGGTCCAGGCCGGGACCGTGCTCGGGATGGTTGACGCCGACGAACGCGATGTCGTTGATCTCGTGCACGACGTCCTGCAGGCCGGAGATGGCGGTCTTGTACTTGCGGGGCAGGTCGGCGAAGTCGGGCTTGCCGATGTAGCGGCGCACGATCTCGTCGATCGCCCAGCTGGGGTCGAGCACCTCGTCGAGGGACTCGCCGGCCAGGGGCGAGCCCAGGATCACGCGCGGGCAGTCACCACACGCCTCGGCGGTCTGCAGGCCGACCTCGGCCAGCCGTCGCCAGATATCGGGGACGTTTTCCACCTCGATCCAGTGCATCTGCACGTTCTGCCGGTCGGAGATGTCCGCGGTGTCCCGGCCGAATTCGGTCGAGATCTGGCCCACCGTGCGCAGCGCGGCCGTCGAGAGGGCCCCGCCGTCGCAGCGCACCCGCATCATGAAGTACTTGGCCTCGAGCAAGTCGGCGTTCTCGTCGCCGGTGAACGACCCGTCGTAACCCTGCTCGCGCTGCGTGTAGAGGCCCCACCAGCGAAAGCGGCCCCGCAGATCGGACTTATCGATGCTGTCGAATCCGTCCTTGGCGTAAACGTTTTCGATGCGTTCGCGCACGTCGAGCGGGGCGCCGGCCTGCTTCATCTCTTCGTTCGGATTCAGCGGCTCGCGATCGCCTAACGCCCACTGGCCCTCACTCCGGGCCTTGTTTTGGGCCCTGGCCGGACGGGCTGTGGTCATCGGGTCTCCTTCGCGAACATCGCAGGCTTGGACGCGCAGCACACCGCTTTTATTTCGGCTGCGCAGATCCGGCAGCCAGCTGAGTACAGGTGGGGCGGGTCTACGGCATCAAGGCAGACAGCAACAACAACAGCTGCATACGCGCTTGAGATCGATGTGCCGCCGGGCCACGAGGGCGATACGCAAGCTGCGATTGGCGACGGTCACGGCAGCCATTCTGCCATGGACCGCGGCAAGCTTTGCTATCAGGTCATATTTTTCCTCACGCTGACCCAAAGTAGGACGCGACCCTGGCGGCTCGGGCAGACGCAGCCGCGAATCACCTGGGATCGGCTCCCCCCGATCGAGCCTGCCTCACCCCGTGTGACCTGCCCCGATCGTCTGGCTCGACGGCGGGAGCGGTCGTCGTGGGAAAATTCGGCATGCCCTTTCCCGAGGCCCCGGTTGACCTGCCCGCCCTGCGGCCGAATCCCGGGCACCCGTTCGGGTTGTACATCCACGTCCCGTTCTGCATTACCCGCTGCGGATACTGCGACTTCAACACCTACACCCCGGCCGAGCTGGGCGGCGTCAACCCGGACGCCTGGCTGCAGGCACTGGGAACGGAGCTGCGGCTGGCGGCCGCACGGTTGGACGGACCGACCGTCAGCACGGTGTTCGTCGGCGGGGGCACCCCTTCGCTGCTGGGCGGCGCGCGCGTGGCCAAGCTGCTGGACATGGTGCGTGAGCACTTTGCCCTCGCGCCGGACGCCGAGATCACCACCGAGGCCAACCCGGAGTCGGCGTGGCCCGACTTTTTCGCGGCCGTCCGCGCCGCCGGGTTTACCCGGGTGTCGCTCGGCATGCAGTCGGTGTCTCCGCGGGTGCTCGGCGTCCTCGACCGGATACACACGCCGAACCGTTCGGCGGCCGCGGCCCGCGAGGCGTTAGCCGAGGGCTTCGAACACGTCAGCCTCGACCTGATCTATGGGACGCCGGGAGAGTCCGACGACGACCTGCTGCGCTCCGTCGACACCGCGATCGACACCGGCGTCGACCACGTCTCCGCCTATGCGCTGGTCGTGGAGGAGGGCACGGCGCTGGCGCGGCGGGTCCGGCGCGGGGAGCTGGCCGCCCCCGATGACGACGTGCTGGCGCACCGCTACGAATTGGTCGACGCCCGACTGTCCGAGGCGGGGCTGTCCTGGTACGAGGTGTCCAACTGGTGCCGACCGGGCGGTGAATGCCGGCACAACCTCGGTTACTGGGACGGCGGCCAGTGGTGGGGCGCAGGGCCGGGTGCGCACGGGTATGTCGGTGCGACGCGCTGGTGGAATGTCAAGCACCCCAATGCCTATGCGGAGAAGCTGGCCGGCGGCGAACTGCCGGTGGCCGGTTTCGAGCACTTGGACGGTGACGCGTTGCACACCGAGGAGGTGCTACTGAAAACCCGTCTGCGCCAAGGGCTTCCGCTGGATCGGTTGGGCGCAGCAGAACGCGAACGCGCCGAAACCTCCGTCGCGGACGGGTTGCTGGTATCCGAGGGCGACAACCTGGTGCTCACCCCGCGCGGCCGGCTGCTCGCCGACGCGGTGGTGCGTACTGTGCTGGGATAGTCGTCAGGCGCCCGAGAACCGCCGTCAATCCGTGGCCTGAGCGACCCTCAGCTCTTGTTCGGCTCTATCCATCGCGGCCACCTTCTCGAGATCGATGATGGCGACCTTCTCGATCTCTGTGAGGGCGACCTTTTTGATATCTGCGGAGGCGACCTTCTCGACGGCGGCTATGGCGATCCGCGTGCTCGTTTCGTGTTTGGACAGGGACCGCATGTGATCCCAGCCTTCGATCACCAGCCTCGGACTCTGGTCCTGCCCGCTGAACTCGTCCAGGTAATAACGGAGAGACTCACCCGTAGTGTGATCGACAAGAGGCACCCGGGAACTCAAGTGGAGATACACCGTCCGTGTGCCGTGCGGAAGCTGTCCCAGCTCCCGAATCATGTGGAACAGGTTGAAACACACCAGGGGACCATCCAGGTACAGGTGGTAGGTGTCTTCATCGACTTCTCGTTTGGACACCGGATTGCGGAAGAGACTGAGGAAACGCACGCCGAAATTCGGCTTGGCGCATTCCGACGCGCTGTTCAGGCTGTGCCAGAGGCCCACGTACCACAGGTTCAGTACCAACTCCAGGACGATGCCGGTGACGATGCCCACCAGCAGGTCCGTCGTCACGGTCACGAGCACTGTGGTGACGAAGACGACGAACTGCTCCGTCCCGATCCGCGCCATCTTGAGCCACAGCGCAGGCTTACAAAGCTTGTAGCCGATGAATACCAGGATGGCGCCCAGGACTGCCTTCGGGACCATGTTGATCACCTCACGGCCGAGCAGCACGAACGCCAGTAGGAAGCAGGCGTTGTAGAAGTTCGCCCATTGGGTCCGGCCGCCGGCCATGATGTTCGCCGTGCTCTTCACCATGCCGGGGATGATCGTCAGTCCACCGAGCAGGCTGGAGACGCCGTTGGACGCGCCCATCGCCAGCAAGGTCTTGTCCGGATCGGAGCGGCGGCGATATGGGTCGATATTGTCCACGGCAGCGATCGTTGCCAGGGACTCGGTCGCGTCGATCAAGATCAGGGTGAGAACCAGGTATGCCAAGGGCATCAGCAGTGCGGGGGTGCTGAATGCCTCGGCGAAGTGGGGGAAGACGATCCCGTGAAACAGCGAATCGGGCACGTTGATGAGCTTGGAACTATCGAGCTTCAGGATGAATGTGCTGACCACCGTGCCGCCGACGAACACCCAGACGGGCGCCGGCATGATCTTCAGCAGCCGCAGGGGTAGGGCCGACAGCACAAAGAGCGCCACCACGCAACCAACTCCAAGGGCGAAGCACTTGCCGCTCATCGACGAGAGGTGGCTGGGCACTTCCTCCAGGACCGTCAAGAATTCGTGGGCCTCGAACTTCACTCCCATGAAGTGAGGAATCTGCCTCACGATGATCATCAGGCCGATCGCCGTCAGCATGCCGTGGATGGCCGCGGCCGGGAAGATAGCGCTCAGGCGCGCCACCTTCAACTTGGCAAGGATCACCTGAATCACGCCAGCGATGGCGATCGCGACCAGGATCAGGGGGTAACCCACGGCCAGCAGATCAGATGTCGGGGCGCCGTGCCCGAGGCGGGCCTGTCCCAGGGTGATCATGCCGGCGAACAGGGTCGGCGCCAGTCCCGCGGCTGGGCCGCTGATGGTCACATACGAGCCACCCAACACCGGCAGGATGAACCCGGCGATGATCGCCGACATGATCCCGCAGACCGGCGGCGCACCCGAGGTGATTGCGATTCCCATCGAGAACGGAAGCGAGATCATCGCCACCGTGAGACCCGAGCGAAGGTCGTAGCGCCAGTGTTTGAGACCCGCCAGGCCGTTGCGGGGCTTTCCGGTCGGAACGGCTGCCGGAACGGTTGTGGCTCGTAGCACAGTGGGCGCCCTCTCGACAACGGCTCGAACGGTTTGTGGGCCGAATTCATATGGAACTCATGCAGTTTCCTCCCCGCGGCATCCGTGACGGCCTCAGTTAACCGGTCTTTACGAACAATTGACATCACTTTTACGAACGATCGACGCGCGCTGTGCAAGGTTGGAAACATCTCGGAAACATCCAGTCCGCCTTGGGGTGTCGAACCTTCGGCCTGCCTGGCGTCATCAGGGCGTTGGGTCGGCCCGCATCGGGCCCTGTGTCGTTTGGCGCGCACAGACACCTCACTCGCCGCGAGACAGGCTGCTCCTCACGCGGTGGCGGATCCTGTCTCGCGCTAAATCCGTTCTTAGCTCCCCGGAGATCGGTACCAGTGCGAGACCAGGCGGGCGATCTCGACTCGAGCGGGATTGCGAGACGACGTTCGTCAGACGCCCGGGAACCAGTGCGCGACTAGGCGATTGAACTCGATGTAGAGCGGGATCCCGATGGTGACGTTGTATGAGAACGTCAAACCCAGAGAAGCGGCCAGCGGCAGCGTCGGGCTGGCCTCGGGGATTGCCAGCCGCTGCACCGCCGGCACAGTGATGTAGGACGCCGCGCCGCACAGCACCGCGAACAGCACGTACGTGCCGGGCTGGAAGTGGGTGTCGGTGAGGTCGGCGTAGGTGTAGGCGGCCAGAATCCCCAGGGCCGCAAACAAGTTGGGCGCCAACAGGCCAAAGGCGATGAAACCGCGGCCGGCAAGCTTGAGGTCGTGCAACTTACGGGACGCCGTCATGCCCATCTCGAGTAGGAACAGGCACAGCACACCCTGGAACGCGGCGACGAAGAGCTCGTTCTGGTCGTGAACGACCTTCTGCCCCTGTAGTGCGCTGACGAAGCCGATGACGATGCCGCCGATCAGGAGGATGAGCCCGGGATTGAGGAACACCTCCTGCATCAGCTCCCTAGAGAAGATCGGCATCCTCTTGGCCTTCCCACGGGCCGGCCTGTCGTCGGGTTCCCAGTTCGGATGCTCCAGCTTTTCCAGCGAGAGTTCCAGCTCCTGCTCGACGCCTCGCTGGCCCTCGGCGCTGAGGCTCTCGCCGGGCAGGGGCCGCGCGGCGGTTCCGGGACCGACCCCGACGGTTACCGGTGCGACGTAGCCGGGCTCGTCGGGCATGTAGCCCGAATCGTTGAGACCCCGGTGGCGCAGCCGCATCACCAGGTACAGCGCCACCAGGCAGCCCGGAATCTCCATGATGGCCAACAGAACCGGCATGTAGGCGTTGAATGCGATACCCACGCCGGACAAGACGGCGACACACGTGGCGAAGGTTCCGGCCGAATCCGAACCGTAGTAGCCGGCGACCGTCGCGCGGTCGACTCGGCGCAGATGGGTCGTGTATTTCAGCACCACGTACGCCAGAACTCCGATGAGGAAGTTCAACGCGAAGCCCATCAACGCGAAGCCGGCGATGTTGTCGATGTCGGCCGGCTGGATCTTGGCGAGTTCTTCGCCCCCCTGCCAGCCGATCGACACCAGCAGATACATGGTCAGACCCTGATAGATCACATACGGAAACTCGAACCGCACCTTCATGATTGGGATCAGGAATCCGAAGTAGAAGAACAGCAGTAGCGGCTTGAAGAGATTGTGGGTGAAGTTCTCCCAGAACTCATGAAGCATTAGCGCCTCCGACGGTCAATACGGCGGTGCCGCGGGCAGCGTCCAACGCCGGGGAGTCCACGAACACCATTAGTACCTTGGGGACTCACAGGACTCGAGTCAACGGAGTGAAGCTGTCTTTACGAATCGTTAACAACGCGTAACCGGGGGACACAAACGTCCCGCCCGTCGCACCGGGTTAGACGCGACGCCGGCCAATGGCGTTGGGGGCCATCGGCCTTCGTCCAGGCTTTACGTGAACCAGTGCCCGACCAGGCGGTTGATCTCGATGTAGAGCGGGATTCCGATGGTGACGTTGTAGGAGAACGTCAAACCCAGCGATGCGGCCAGCGGCAGCGTCGGGCTCGCCTCCGGGATTGCCAGGCGCTGCACCGCCGGAACGGCGATGTAGGACGCCGCGCCACACAGCACCGCGAACAGCACGTAGGTCCCCGGCTTGAACTCGCTGTGGGTGAGGTAGGCATAGCTGTGCGCGACCAAGATCCCAAGCGGGGCAAAGATGTTTGGGGCAAGCAGCCCGAAGAAGATGAAACCGAGGCCGGCCGATCGCAGGTCCTTCAGCTTGCGTGACGCCGTCATGCCCATCTCGAGCAGGAAAAGGCACAGCACGCCTTGGAATGCCAAGACGAAGAACTTGTCGTCGTCGGCGACGACCTTCTGTCCCTGCAGCCCACTGATGAGGCCGATGAGGATGCCGCCCATCAGAAGCACGAGCCCGGGGTTGAGGAACACTTCCTGCAGCAACTCACGTGAGAAGATCGGCATCCGCTTGGGCTTGCCCAAGGCCGGGCTTTGATCGGGCTCCCAGTTCGGGTGCTCCAGCTTCTCCATCGAGAGCTCGAGCTCCTGCTCGACCCCCCGCTCGTTTTCGGCCGCGAGGCTCTGGCCGTGCGGCGGTCGCGCCGCGGTGCCGGGCCCGATCCCGACCTTGACCGGCGCGACGTAGCCGGGCTCGTCGGGCATGTAACCGGCTTCGCTCAGGCCGCGGTGGCGCAGCCGTGCCACCAGATACAGCGCGACCAGGCAGCCCGGAATCTCCATGACGGCCAACATGACCGGCATGTAGGCGTTGAACGCCATGCCGATGGCCGTCAGCACGGCCACGCAGGTGGCAAACGTTCCCGCCGAGTCCGACCCGTAATAGCCTGCGACCGTGGCCTTGTCGATTCGTCGCATCGAACTCATGCGCCCCAGGAGCAGGTAGGCCAACCCCCCGATCACGAAGTTCAACACGAAGCCCAGGACCAAGAAGCCCGTGATGGTGCCGATCTCGTCGGGCTTGATCTTGGCGAGCTCCTCACCGCCGTGCCAACCGATGGCCAGCAGCAGGTACATCGTCAAGCCTTGGTAGATCACGTACGGGAACTCGAACCGCACCTTCAGGATTGGGATGAGGAAGCCGAAGTAAAAGAACAGCAGCAGCGGCTTGAACAGGTTGTGGGTGAAGTTGTGCCAGAACTCCTGCAGCATTTGGTGCCTCTCTTCAGTGATCCGGTGACCAGGGAAAAAGCACCATCCGCGAGGGGGTCACCACGAACATCCCGATGATCGTGCAAGAATTTAGCCCCGCCGTCGGGGGCCCGCCACTCGGATATCGCCCGAAAAACCCGCATTTAACATCGCTGTGACGCAATATCGGGGGCCGCCAAAATCGGAGGTCACAGCGGTGCTGGTAGGGACAGGTAAAGCCCACTTGGCGTGAGTCCTCTGTGACTTTTCTGGGGATTGACTGTGTGCATGGGCGTGGCGGTGTCTCGGCGGGGGCGTGAGCCCGGTGGATTCGACGGGTCCGCGCCGGCCAAGGGAGGGGTTGCGCAGCCTTAGATAGGTTAGGCTACATTTACTAACCGTGACCGAGCTCAGCGTCGAGACGAATCCCGCCGGCTCCGCGTCACCGCTGATTCCGTTGCCTCCCGGCATCGATCCGGCCGACCTCGCGGCCCAGCTGGCCGCCGCGCTGCCCGAGCGCTCGGGCGAGCAATACCTCCTCTACGAGCGCAACGGACAATGGGTCCTGGCCAGCGGTGTGCGGGCGATGGTCGAGCTGGACAGCGACGAGCTGCGGGTGATCCGCGACGGCACCACCCAGCGGCAACACTGGTCCGGACGGCCCGGGCCCGTGCTGGGTGAAGCCATCGACCGGCTGCTGCTCGAAACCGAGCAGCTCTTCGGCTGGGTCGCCTTTGAATTCGGCGTCTACCGCTACGGGCTGCAGCAGCGACTGGCGCCGCAGACGCCGTTGGCGCGGCTGTTTTGGCCGCGCACCCGCATCGTGGTGAGCGAGGAGGGCGTTCACCTGCACGGCGCGGACGTCGCGCACGGCGAGGCGGTGCGCCGCTTGTTGATCGACGGCGTCGCCGGCATGCCGGCCGCCCGCACCATTGACTGGAGCGACGACCCCTCCGGCTACCGCGCCCGCGTGGCGGCGGCCGTCCGCGAGATCGCCGACGGCGAGTACCACAAGGTGATCCTGTCGCGCTGCGTCGAAGTGCCTTTCCCGCTTGACTTTCCGGCCACCTACCGGCTGGGCCGCCGGCACAACACGCCGGTGAGGTCCTTCTTGTTGCGGCTCGGCGGCATGCGCGCCGTGGGTTACAGCCCCGAGCTCGTGGCGGCCGTTCACCACGACGGGACGGTGGTGACCGAGCCGCTGGCCGGGACGCGCGCGCTCGGTCGGGGCGCGGCGCATGATCGTCAGGCCCGCGACGAATTGGAGTCGAACTCCAAAGAGATTGTCGAGCACGCCATTTCGGTGCGCAGCTCGCTACAGGAGATGTCCGAGATCGCCGAGCCCGGGACCTCGGTCGTCAGCGACTTCATGACCGTGCGGGAGCGGGGGAGCGTGCAGCACCTCGGCTCGACGGTCTGCGCCCGCCTGGACGCATCGAGGGACCGGATGGACGCGCTGGAGGCGCTCTTTCCGGCCGTCACGGCGTCGGGCATCCCGAAGGCGGCCGGCGTCGAGGCCATCCTGCGCCTCGACGAAGGACCGCGCGGCCTCTATTCCGGTGCCGTGGTGATGGTTTCGGCGGACGGCGGCCTGGATGCGGCGCTGACGCTGCGCGCGGCCTACGAATGCGACGGCAAGACCTGGTTGCGCGCCGGCGCGGGCATCATCGAAGAGTCGGAGCCGGAGCGCGAGTTCGAAGAGACCTGCGAAAAGCTGTCCACGCTCGCGCCTTACCTGATTCCCCGGCAATAACCTCCGAGGCCGCTGTCCCGCGGCCCCCCTTCCTCGGTGTGTCGCGGCTCTCCCAGCCATGGGACCTTTGGCCCTATTTCGCCTTTTCCCCGGCGTGTCATCTTGGTGTTACTGCATGACACAGTAAATTCAGTGTTACTGATCGCAACACATAACTGGGAGGGCTCCGTGTCCGACGGCTTGACCAACTTGCAGCTACTTCGCGAGCTAGAACCCGTGGTCGAAAAATTGCTCGACCGCCACCTTTCGCTGTTCAAGGAATGGAACCCGCACGACTACATCCCGTGGTCGGATGGCAAGAACTTCTACGCGCTGGACGGCCAGGACTGGGAGCCGGGGCAGAGCCGGCTGTCCGACGTGGCACAGGTCGCGATAGTGCAAAACCTGCTGACCGAGGACAATCTGCCGTCATATCACCGCGAGATCGCGATGAACTTCACCATGGACGGCCCGTGGGGGCAGTGGGTGAACCGCTGGACCGCCGAGGAGAACAGGCACAGCACCGCGTTGCGCGACTACCTCGTGGTCACGCGCGCGGTCGATCCGGTCGAGCTGGAGAAGCTACGGTTGGAGCAAATGACTCGAGGGTTCAGCCCCGGCCAGAACCACCAGGGCGACATGTTCGCTGACAGCCTGTTCGACTCGGTGATGTATGTGTCTTTTCAGGAGTTGGCCACCCGCGTTGCGCATCGCAACACGGGCAAAGTCGCCAACGACACCATCGCGGAACAGCTGATGGCCCAGGTGTCGCACGACGAGAACCTGCACATGATCTTCTACCGGGACGTCAGCGCCGCGGGTCTGGACATCGCGCCCAACCAGGCGATGCGCTCGGTGCACCGGATCCTGCGCAACTTCAAGATGCCCGGGTTCACCGTGCCGGAGTTTCGGCGCAAGGCCGTGATCATCGCGGTCGGCGGCGTCTACGACCCGCGCATTCATCTCGACGAGGTGGTCATGCCGGTGCTGAAGAAATGGCGCATCTTCGAACGCGATGACTTCACCGGCGAGGCGGCGCGGATGCGCGACGATCTCGGGGTGCTGGTCAAGGAACTCGAAGTGGCCAGCGACAAATTCGACGAATCCAAGCAGCGCTACCTCGAGCGGGAGGCCCGCAAGACCGAACGGATCACCGCTGACAAAGTCCTCAAAACCGAAGGGACGCTGACGCTTAGCGGGCGCTAGCCGTGGTCGTTCGCTCGCGCGATCGCCTTCTTGTCGACCTTGCCGATCGGCGTCGTGGGCAGCGCCGCCAGCGCGACCAGCACGTCGGGCCGGGCGTGGGCGGCCACGCCGCGCCCGTCGAGGTGGGCGTTGAGCTCGGCGAGGGTCAACGGTTCCCCTGCGAAAACGACCGCCGCGCAGATCTTCTCGCCAAGGTACGGATCCGGGAGCGGCACGGCCGCGGCCGAACGGATCGCGGGATGGCTCAGCATGTGCTCTTCGAGTTCGGCCGCCGCGATCGTTTCGCCGGCGCGGCAGATCACGTCCTTGATCCGGCCGGTGACCACCAGGTAGCCGTCGTCCCTGCGGCGGACGAGATCACCGCTGCGGTAGAAGCCATCGGGATCGAAGCAGCGCTCGTTGTCGCGTTCGGCGCGGAAGTAGCCGTTGAGTGTGTAGGGCCCGCGCACCAGCAGCTCACCCTCTTCGCCGGGCGCCACCGACAGGCCGGCGCCGTCGACGATGCGCAACTCGTCGGCGGCACACAGCGGCCGGCCCTGGGTGTTCTCGACGATTTCCGGCGGATCGTCCGGGCGGGTGTAGCAGAGCAGCCCCTCGGCCATCCCGAACACCTGCTGCACGCCCGGCGTCAGCGAGGCGCGCACCAGGCGGGCGTCCGCCGGCTCCAGCCTCGCCCCGCCAATCTGTAAGAGCCGCAATGACTTCGGCGTCACCGGCTCCCACTCACAGGCCTGGGCCCACAGCTTGGCCAGCGCCGGCACCAGGGCCGTCACGGTCACGCGGTGGCGCGCGATGGCCGCAAAGGCGGCCTCCGGACTGGGATCGGCGCCGAACACCGTCGTGGCGCCGACGGACATGGCGCCCAGCAGGCCGGGACAGGCCAGCGGAAAGTTGTGGCCCGCGGGCAGCACCGCGAGATAAACGTCGTCCGCCGTCAGCCGGCAGACCTCGGCGCTGGCCGTTGCGTTGAACACGTAGTCGTCGTGGGTGCGCGGGATCAGCTTGGGGGTGCCGGTGGTACCGCCCGAAACCAGCAGCAGCGCAGGCATTCCCGGGTCGGCCGGCGGGGACGGCGGATCGACGGTGCGTTGTTCGCACAGCTGCGTCCACCCCGTGAACTTCCCCGGGTCGCCGACGACGATCACATGCTTGAGCGCCGGGTGAGTATCGACGAGCTCACCCGCCATCGCCCGGTAGTCGAACCCGTTTGCGGCATCGGGTATCACGAGGGCCGTCGCGTCGCTGACGGTCGCGAAGTGGCCCAATTCGGCGGCCCGGTGGCCGGGCAGACACATCACCGGGATCGCGCCGGCCCGCAGCAGCCCGAACAGCGCCGCGGCGAATTCGCGGCCGTTCGGCAGCTGCAGCAGGACCCGGTCACCGGGCGCAACGCCCAGCGTGCGCAGCCCGATTGCGGCGCGGGTGGCCCGCTCGTCGAGGTCCGCGTAGCTGTATCCGGCGTCGGCCCTCGCGTCGACGACCGCGGTCCGGTTCGGCCAGCGGCGCGCCGCGTCGGTGAGGATCGTGTCCAGGGCGCGTCCCGTCCAGTAGCCCGCCGCGCGATACGACTCGGCCCGGCCGGCCGGGAACGGCACGAATCCCTCTAGGCCCGCCGATGGTCGCGTGAGGTTCGGGACCATCGGTCTCCTCGAGCTCGGGGGGTGGTAGCGGCGGCGCCAGGGATGAGGATAGGGTAACCAAACCAATAACTTAGGGCAGCCTTTGCTAATTCAGGGAGGATTCGTGGTGCGTGCCCCGGCGTGCTCGGAGGACATCCGCGCGGAGGTCGCCGAGCTGCTCGGCGTCGGCGCCGACGCGATTCACCCAGGTAGCAACCTCATCGGCCAGGGCCTGGATTCCATCCGGATGATGACGCTCGCCGGTCGGTGGCGCCGCCAGGGCATCGCCGTCGATTTCGCCGCCCTGGCCGCGGCGCCGACCATCGAGGCCTGGTCCGAGCTGGTAACGGCGAGCCCGGCCGCCGACGAACCGGCCCCGCCCGCCGACGCCGAACCATCGGGGGAGGGCGAGCCCTTCCCGCTGGCGCCGATGCAACACGCGATGTGGGTCGGCCGTCAGGACAACCAGCAGCTCGGTGGCGTGGCCGGGCACCTGTACGTCGAGTTCGACGGCGGCCCGATCGACCCGGACCGGCTGCGGGCGGCGGCCAGTCGGCTGGCCCTGCGCCATCCGATGCTGCGGGTGCGATTCTCAGCCGACGGCACGCAGCGCATCGCCGCGGCCGACGAGTGCGGGGACTTCCCGGTCACGGTGGTGGACCTGCGCGACCAGCGGGACCCGGTCGAGCCGCGCCTGGCGGCCCTGCGCGAGGCCAAATCGCACCAGCAGCTTGACGGCGCGGTGTTCGAACTCGCGGTGACGCTGCTGCCCGACGGGCGGTCCCGGCTGCACGTCGACCTGGACATGCAGGCCGCCGACGCGATGAGCTACCGCACGCTGATGGCCGACCTGGCCGCCCTCTATCTCGGCCGGGAACTGCCCGAATTGGGTTACAGCTACCGCGAATACCGCCGGGCCGTCGCGCGCCAGGAGGCGCAACCCCAACCGCAGCGCGACGCCGACCGGGATTGGTGGGCGCAGCGCATTCCCGAGTTGCCGGACCCGCCCGCGCCGCCGTCGACGGGCGGGCGGGGTTCACGCACCAGCACCCGTCGCTGGCACTGGCTCGACCCGGCGACCCGCGACGCGCTGTTCGCCCGCGCCCGAGCCCGCGGCATCACCCCGGCGATGACGCTTGCCGCGGCGTTCGCCGACGCGCTGGCCCGCTGGTCCTCGCCGCGGTTCCTGCTGAACGTGCCGCTGTTCGGGCGCCAGGCGTTGCACCCCGACGTCGAGAAGCTGGTCGGCGACTTCACCTCGTCGCTGCTGCTCGATGTCGACCTGACAGACGCCGACACCCCGGCCGCGCGGGCGCGCGCGGTGCAGGATGCAATGCGGACGGCCGCCGCCCATTCCTCCTATCCCGGGCTGTCCGTGCTGCGCGACCTCAGCCGCCACCGCGGCACCCAGGTCCTGGCGCCGGTCGTCTTCACCAGCGCGCTGGGGCTCGGGGAACTGTTCAGCGCTGATGTCACAACGCAATTCGGCGCCCCCGCGTGGATCATTTCCCAAGGACCGCAGGTGCTGCTCGACGCGCAGGTCACCGAGTTCGACGGCGGCGTCCTGGTGAACTGGGACGTGCGCGACGGTGTCTTCGCGCCGGGCGTCATCGACGCGATGTTCGCCCACCACATCGACGAACTGCTGCGGCTGGCGGCCAGCGACGACGCCTGGGACGCCGCCGCTGTGCCGGCGCTGCCGGACGCGCAACGCGCGGTGCGCAAGGCGGTCAACGGCCGCAGCGCCCCGCCGAGCGGGGAGGCCCTGCACGACGGGTTCTTCCGGCGCGCCGAGCACCAACCCGACGCGCCCGCCGTGTTCGCCAGCTCGGGCGACCTCACCTACGCGCAGCTCCGCGACCAGGCGCTGGCGCTGGCCGTGGCGTTGCGGGCGGCGGGAATCCGCGACGGCGACACCGTCGCAGTGATGGGTCCGAAGACCGCCGAACAGCTGCCGGCGCTGCTGGGCATCCTGGCCGCCGGCGGCGTGTACCTGCCCATCGGCGTCGACCAACCACGCGACCGTGCGGAGCGCATCCTGCACACCGGTGGGGTGCGGCTGGCCCTGGTGTGCGGCGGGCAGCCGCTGTCGCTGCCCGTCCGCGCGTTGGTGATCGCCGACGTGCTCCGCGAGCCGCCCGCGATCGCTGACTTTGCCTTCGTCAGAACGGATCCCGCCGAGCTCGCCTACGTGTTGTTCACGTCGGGCTCCACGGGCGAGCCCAAGGGCGTCGAGCTGACGCACGACGGCGCGATGAACACCGTCGAATTCCTCAGCCGCCACTTCGAGATCGGCGCGGCGGACCGTTGCCTGGCCCTCTCGACGCTGGAATGCGACCTGTCGGTGCTCGACGTCTTCGCAACCCTGCGGGCCGGCGGCGCGATCGTCGTGGTCGACGAGGCGCAGCGACGCGACCCGGACGCGTGGGCCCGGCTGATCGACACCCACCAGGTCACGGTGCTGAACTTCCTGCCCGGCTGGCTGGAGATGTTGGTCGAGGTCCAGGCGGGCAACCTGTCGTCGCTGCGGGTGGTGGCCACCGGCGGCGACTGGGTGCGCCCCGGCCTGGCCCGCCGGCTGCAGGCGCGGGCACCGCACATGCGCTTCGCCGGCTTGGGTGGTGCCACCGAAACGGCGGTCCATGCAACCATTTTCGAGGTCGACGCCGACATGCCCGAGGACTGGACCGCGGTGCCCTACGGCAAGCCGTTCCCCAACATCGCCTGCCGCGTCGTCGGCGACACCGGCACCGACTGCCCCGACTGGGTGGCCGGTGAGCTGTGGGTGTCCGGCCGCGGCGTCGCCCGGGGCTATCGCGGGCGCCCCGAGCTGACCGCCGAGCGCTTCGTCGTCCACGACGGCCGAACCTGGTACCGCACCGGCGATCTGGCGCGCTACTGGCCGGACGGCACCCTCGAGTTCGTCGGCCGCGCCGATCACCGGATCAAGGTCAGCGGGTATCGCGTCGAGCTCGGCGAGATCGAGGCGGCGATGCGCCGAGTGCCCGGGGTGCGAGCGGCCGTGGCCGCCCTCGTGCCCGGCTCCGGCAGCCCCGACGTGCTGGCCGCCTCCGTCCGTCCCGACGACGACGCGTTGACCGCACCGCGAATACGCCGGCTTCTGGCCGATCTCGTTCCCGCGCACATGGTTCCCCAGCACATTTCGCTGACCGACCGCATCCCGTTCACCGACGGCGGAAAGATCGACCGGCGCGCCGTCGGTCGTCAGCTGGCCGAGGCGGTCGGCTCCGGCGACGTGTCCGCGACCTATCAGGGCCCGCGCACGCAACTGGAACGGGCGCTGTGCCACATCATCGCGGACCTTCTCGACCGGGACCCCGATGCGGTGGGTGTGCACGACGACTTCTTCTCGCTCGGCGGCGATTCCGTCCTTGCGACGCAGGCCGTCGTCGGCATCCGCCAGTGGCTCGACTCGCCGAGCGTGATGGTCGCCGACGTCTTCGCCGCCCGGACCGTCGCCACGCTCGCCGACCTGCTGACCGGCCGGGAGGAGACCGGCGACCGGCTCGAGCGGGTGGCCGACGTGTATCTGGAGATCGCGGACATGTCGAGCTCCGACGTGTTGGCCGCGCTCGACGCCGCCCCCGAGCCGGCACGGCGCGAGTTCAAGCCGTGGGTGAAGCAGTTTACCGGCGCCACGGCGCGCGGCTCGGTCGTCGTGTTCCCACACGCCGGCGGCGCCGCGGCGGCGTATCGGTCGCTGGCGAAAGCGTTGTCGTCCAACGACGTCGACGCCTTCGTGGTGCAGTACCCGCAGCGGGCCGACCGGCGCAACCACCCCGCGGCCGAGAGCATCGACGCGCTCGCCCTCGAGTTGTTCGAGGCGGGCGACTGGAGCTCGGCGGCCCCGCTGAGCCTGTTCGGGCATTGCATGGGGGCCGTTGTGGCGTTCGAGTTCGCCCGGGTCGCCGAACGCAATGGCGTGCCGGTGCGCGTTTTGTGGGCCTCGGCCGGGCAGGCACCTTCGACGGTCGAAGCCTACGGACCGTTGCCGACCAGCGACAGCGGCGTGCTGGCGGACATGATCGATCTCGGCGGCACCGACCCCGAGCTGCTGGACGACGAGGAATTCATCGAACTGCTGGTGCGGGCGGTGCAGGCCGACTACCGGGCGCTGAACGCCTACTCGTGCCGCCCCGACGTGCGCATCGCCGCCGACATTCACGCCGTCGGTGGCGATCGCGATCACCGGATCAGCCGGGAAACCCTGGCGCGCTGGGAAACCCACACGTCCGGCCGATTCACGGTGTCGGAATTCGAGGGTGGCCACTTCTACCTCCACGATCACCTCGACGCGGTGGCCCGGATGGTGAGCGCCGATGTCCGATAACGACCCGGTCGTGATTGTCGGGTTCGCCCTCGAGGCGCCCGGCGGCGTGGAAACCGCCGACGACTTCTGGGCGTTGCTGTCGGAACAGCGCGAGGCGCTCGGCCCGTTCCCCACCGATCGGGGCTGGGCGCTTCGCGAGCTGTTCGACGGGTCCCGCCGGAACGGCTTCAAACCCATCCGCGACCTTGGCGGATTCCTTTCCAGCGCAACGACATTCGACCCGGAGTTCTTCGGCATCTCACGACGGGAAGCGACGGCCATGGACCCCCAGCAGCGGGTCGGGCTGCGGGTGGCGTGGCGGAGCGTGGAGAACAGCGGCATCAATCCCGACGACCTGGCCGGGCATGATGTGGGCTGCTACGTCGGCGCGTCCGCGCTGGAATATGGCCCAGCCCTTTCCGAATTCTCCGACCACAGCGGACATCTGATCACCGGGACGTCGCTGGGCGTCATCTCGGGGCGCATCGCCTACACGCTGGACCTGGCCGGGCCGGCGCTGACGATAGACACCGCCTGCTCGTCGGCGCTCGCGGCGTTTCACACCGCGGTCCAGGCGATCCGGGCCGGCGACTGCGACCTCGCGCTCGCCGGTGCGGTGTGCGTGATGGGCACCCCGGGCTATTTCGTCGAATTCTCCAAGAAGCATGCGCTCTCCGACGACGGCCATTGCCGGCCCTACAGCGCGCTCGCCAGCGGAACCGTCTGGGCCGAGGGCGCGGCCATGTTCGTGCTTCAGCGCCGGTCCCGGGCGGTGGCCGACGGGCGTCGCATCCTCGCCGAGGTGCGTGCCAGCTGCCTGAACTCTGACGGACGCAGCGACGGCCTGATGGCGCCCAGCGGCGCCGCGCAGCTGCGACTGTTTCGGCGCGCCATCGCGCAGGCCGGCGTCGAGCCCGTCGACGTCGGGATGGTCGAGGGGCACGCCACCGGCACCCGGCTCGGTGACCGGACGGAACTGTGCTCGCTGGCGGCCAGTTACGGGACCGCGCCGCCCGGACGCGGCCCGCTCTTGGGCTCGGTCAAGTCGAACATCGGCCATGCGCAGGCGGCCGCCGGCGCGCTGGGCCTCGCCAAGGTCATCCTGTCCGCCGAGCACGCCGCCGTTCCCCCGACCCTGCACGTCGACGAACCCAGCCGCGAAATCGACTGGGAGAAACAGGGTTTGCGGCTGGCCGACAAGCTGACACCGTGGCGGGCCGTCGACGGATGGCGAACCGCGGCGGTATCCGCGTTCGGGATGAGCGGCACCAACACCCATCTGATCGTCTCGATGCCGGATAACGGGTCGCCCGATGCCCCTTAACCGACTGCCCGACGGTCGCGTCCCGGTGCTCCTCAGCGCGCACGCCGACGATCTGGTTCGCAAGGACGCCGGCGCGATCGCCGACTACCTCGAGCGGTATCCGGAAACGACCGTGGATCGGGTGGGCCGTCAGCTGCTGCGGACCCGGCGGGTGCGCCGACACCGCGCGGTGCTGCGCGCCGCCGACCGCGCGGAGCTCATCGGTGGGCTGCGGGCGCTGGCCGCGGGGCGCGAGCATCCGCTGGTCGCGCGTTCCGCCGTGGATTCCGCGCCGCGGCAGGCCTTTGTGGTGCCCGGTCAGGGTGTGCACTGGCCGGGCATGGGCGCCGTCGGGTACCGGGCGCTGCCGACCTATCGGGCGGTGGCCGATGACTGCGTCGCGGCGTTCGAGGCCGCCGGCCACGTGTCACCGCTGCGCTACCTGACGGTCGGGGACGAGCCGCAGGCCTTCTCCGAAATCGAGGTCCAGGGCGCGCAATTCGTCCACGCGGTCGCGCTGGCGGAGGTTTGGCGGTCGTGCGGCGTGCTCGCCGACCTCACCATCGGCCAGAGCCTCGGTGAGGTCGCCGCGGCCTTCGTCGCCGGCGCCATGACTTTGCCGGACGCCGTCGCCGTCGTCGCCGCCCGGGCCGCCGTGGTGGACCGCCTTCCGGGTCGCTACGCGATGGCCACGCTGGGCGTCAGCGCCGACGCGGCCGGCGCGCTCATCGCGGCGGCGGACGGCTGGGTGGAGCTGGCGGTGGTGCACTCGGCGTCCACCGTGGCGGTGTCGGGCGAACGCGACGCGGTGCTGGCGATCGCCGACGCGGTGCGCTCGCGCGGTCAGTTCACCCGCGAGATCACCGCGGGCTTCCCGGGGCACACCAGCGTGCTCGAGCCGCTGCGCGACGAGTTCGTCGCGCGGCTGCCCGCCTCCGAATTCCTAGAGTCCCCGGTGCAATTCATCGGCGGCGCGACCGGCGACGTGGTGACAGCCGACGAGCCATTCGCTGACTACTGGTATGCGAACCTGCGCAACACGGTGCGATTGGACCGTGCGTTCGCCTCGGCGATCCGTTGCGGCGCGGGGTCCTTCGTCGAGTTGTCGGCCCATCCGGCGCTGCTGTTCACGATCGGCCAGACCTTCGAGGCGGACGCACCGGACGGTCCCGCGGTGCTGGTCGGCTCGGGCCACCGCGACGAGCCGATGCTCGAGGCGCTGTCGGCGAACATCCTCACCGCCGCCGTCGCCGACCGCGGTTACACCTGGGGCGACTACCTGGGCCTCTCGGCTACCGACGACGTTGGCCTACAAGCGTTTCCGAACGCTCCGATGCGCGCGATCCCAATGTGGGCGCACCCGGCCCCGCTGCCACCCGTGTCGGCGGCCAGAGCGCCCGACATCGTGATGGAGCACTGGCAGCGGGCGGTATTGCCCGCACCGGGGCCGCGCACGCGAATCGCGGTGATCAGCATTGGCGCCGAAAGCCCTTTGGCCGGAGCGCTGCGCGCGGCGATCGAGTCCCATCCCGCCGCCGAACTCGGCACACCGCGGGACGCGGAGGTCGTCGCGGTGATCGCGCCGACCTTCGACGGTGCCGGCGCGCAGCGGGCCGCCGAGGCGCTCACAAGCCTGGCCGCGGCAGGCCTGCTCGACTACGCGAACGCGCCGGGCCCCCGCTGCCACACCGTCTGCCTGCTCACCGTCGCCGCCGAGCGCATCGGCCCGCGCGACGCGCCGTCGTCGGCCGGCCACGCGGCGCTGGCCGCGATGCACCGCAGCGTCGGATTCGACCACCCCGAGAGGACTTTCACCCACCTGGACCTGCCGTCCTGGGAGCTGACGACCGTCGCCGGCTCCACCGTCGTCGACGCGTTGCTGTCCGGGGCCGGCGAGCTCGCGCTGCGCGGGCACGCGCTGTTCGAGCGGTCGTTCCGCGACGCGCCCGCCGCTGCGCAGTGGCCACTGGACTCCGGGGTGCTCGACGACGTCCTCATCACCGGCGGTGCCGGCGCCATCGGTCTGCACTACGCCCGCTATCTCGCCGAGCGCGGCGCGCGCCGCATCATCCTGCTGAGCCGCCGTAGTGCGGACCCGGGGGTGCTTAATGCCTTGGCGGCCGAGCACGGCACCGAGCTGGTGCCCGCGCCCTGCGACATCACCGATCGGGCCCAATTGGCGCTCACCGCAGCAAGATATGGAGCCGCCGGTGCGTCGGTGATCGTGCACGCGGCGGGCAGTGCCGCCTTCCGCGCGGGCGCCGTTCTCACGGAGGCGGCCCTCGCCGAGGCGTTCGCCGCCAAGGTCACCGGACTGACCCACCTCGCCGAGCTGTGGCCGGTGCGCGCCGGCGCGCGAATGCTGTTGTGCTCGTCGGTATCCGGGCTGTGGGGCGGACGCGGACACGCCGCCTACTCGGCCGCCAACAGCCTGCTGGACCACATGGCCGGCGAACTGCGCGCCGCGGGCCGGCACTGCGTGTCGGTGCGGTGGGGCCTGTGGCAACCGTCGTCCGGCGGCGAGTCGGGCCGGGGCATCCTGGATGCGGCCGAGGTGGAAAACATCGAGCGTTCTGGACTGCGGCCGATGAGGCCCCAGGACGCGATCGAGGCGAGCCTGCGTGATTGGCACGACGACCCGCTGGTGTTCTCGGCCGATGCGGCCCGGCTGCGAATCTTCGTGGACGGCAGGCGGTCCGAACCGGCCCAACGTGGCAACGCCGCAAAGCTTCCGGTCGTCGAGGTGGTGCGCAACCAGTTGGCGGCCGTCCTCGGGATCGACCGGGCCGGCGAATTGAACCTCGGTGAATCGCTTTTCGACCTGGGCGTCGACTCGATGCTGGCGCTGGACCTGCGCAAGCGCCTCAAAATGAGGATCGGCCGAACGGTATCGCTGGCGACATTGATGGGCGACATCACCGGCGCCGAACTTGTCGAACAACTCGAGGGCGCCGACGAGCGCTCCGGCAGAGCACAGAAGGTGGACCCAAAAGATGGACACAGTGCGTGACTGACATCGCCGACACCGGGGCCCGCCTGGAACTGCTTCGGCGCCGGCTCGCCGACCGCGGCCTCTCGGCCGACACCGGGGAGACCGCCGCTCCCGCCGACGACCGACTCTCCGACGGCCAGGCCCGAATGTGGTTCGTACACCTGGCCGATCCCAGCGGCGCGCTGCTTAACGTATGCGTCTCCTACCGGATCGCCGGCGACATCGACCTCGCGCGGCTGCACGACGCCGTCGACGCGGTCGCCCGCCGGCACCCGGTCTTGCGCACCACCTACACCGTCGGCGACGACGGCACCCCCCGCCCGAGCATGCATGACGATCTCCGCCCGGGCTGGGCGCAACACGACCTGACCGACCTGTCGGAACACGCGCGCCGGCTTCGGCTCGAGGTGCTCGCCCAGCGCGAATTCTCCACCCCCTTCGACCTTTCCGCCGACGCACCGCTACGGATCACCGCCGTGCGCATCGCGGCCGACGAACACGTGCTGCTGCTGGTGGCCCACCACATCGCCTGGGATGACGGCTCGTGGCGGATATTCTTCGGCGACCTCACCAACGCCTATGAGGGCGCCGAGCTGGCGTCCTACCGCCCGGCGGCGCCGTCAGTGCCCGACACCACCAAAGCCGACCTCGACTACTGGCGCGCCGTCATGGCCGACCCGCCGGAGCCGCTGGAGCTCCCCGGCCCGGCCGGGACGACCATGCCGACCAACTGGCGGGCCGCCCGCAGCGAGCTGCGGCTGTCCGGCGATACCGCACAGCGGGTGATCGCGCTAGCGCGCGACACCGGTTGCACCCCATACATGGTGCTGCTGGCCGTCTTCGGCGCCCTCATGCACCGCTACACCCACAGCGACGACTTCCTGGTGGCCGCACCGGTGCTCAACCGCGGCGCCGAAACCGACGACGCCATCGGTTATTTCGGCAACACGGTGGCGCTGCGGCTGCGACCCCGGCCGGCAATGAGCTTTCGCGAGTTGCTCAAGTCGACGCGCGACGTGGCAACCGGGGCGTTTGCGCACCAACGGGTCGGCCTCGATCGCGCCGTGCGCGAACTGAACCCCGATCGCCGCCACGGCGCGGAACGGATGACCCGGGTCAGCTTCGGATTCCGCGAGCCCGACGGCGGCGGCTTCCGCCCACCCGGCGTCGAGTGCGAGCGCTACGGCCTGCGCAGCAACCTCACCCAGCTGCCGCTGGGCTTCATGGTCGAATTCGACAGCACCGGTGCGCTGGTGGAGGCCGAACACCTGCTCGAGATCCTCGACCCCGCGCTGGTGCGCCAGATGCTGCATCACTTCGCCGTGCTGCTGGACGACGCACTGGCCGCACCGGACCGACCGTTGGCCGGGCTGGCGCTGCTGGACGAGGCCGACGCCGACTGGCTGCGTAAGGTGTCGCACGGCGAGGCGTTCCAGACCGCCCCCAAAACCCTGGCCGACCTGGTCTCCGAGCAGGCCGCGCGGACCCCCGACGCCGTCGCCGTCGCCTACGAAGGCCGCCGGTTCACCTACCGCGACATCAATGAGGCGGCAAACCGGTTGGCGCACTGGCTAATCGAGAAGGGGATCGGCAGCGAGGACCGCGTGGCCGTGTTGCTCGACAAGTCGCCGGACCTGGTCGTCACCGCGGTCGGCATCGCCAAGTCCGGCGCGGTATACGTACCGGTGGACCCCAGCTATCCGCGGGATCGACTCGAGTTCATCCTCGACGACTGCGACGCGAAGCTGGTGCTGCGCGAGCCGGTGGCCGGCCTCGCCGCGTACCGCGCCGACGACCCCACCGACGCGGACCGGGTCCGGCCGCTGCGGCCGGAAAACACCGCGTACCTGATCTACACGTCGGGCACCACCGGGTTGCCCAAAGGCGTTGCGGTGCCACACCGTCCCGTCGCCGAATACTTCGTCTGGTTCAAGGGCGAATACGGGGTGGACCACACCGACCGGCTGCTGCAGGTCGCCTCGCCAAGCTTCGACGTGTCGATCGCCGAGATCTTCGGCACGCTGGCGTGTGGGTCGCGGATGGTGATCCCGCGCCCCGGCGGGCTCAACGACATCGGCTACCTGACCGCCCTGCTGCGCGAAGAGGGAATCACGGCAATGCATTTCGTGCCCTCGTTGCTCGGCTTGTTCCTGTCGCTACCCGGCGTCAACCAGTGGCGGACGTTGCAGCGGGTGCCCATCGGGGGCGAACCGCTGCCCGGCGAGGTGGCCGACAAGTTCCACGCGACATTCGACGCGCTGCTGCACAACTTCTACGGTCCGACCGAGACCGTGATCAACGCCAGCCGGTTCAAGGTCGAGGGCCCGCAAGGCACCCGCATCGTGCCCATCGGCCGGCCCAAGATCAACACGACGATGCACCTGCTCGACGATTCGCTGCGACCCGTGCCGGACGGCGTGATCGGCGAGATCTACCTCGGCGGAACGCATCTGGCGCACGGATACCATCGCCGCGCCCGGCTGACCGCCGAGCGGTTCGTCGCCGACCCGTTCAATCCGGGCGCCCGGATGTACCGCACCGGGGACCTGGCGCGCCGCAACGCGGACGGCGACGTCGAGTTCGTGGGCCGCGCCGACGAACAGGTCAAGATCCGCGGCTTCCGGATCGAACTGGGTGACGTTGCCGCGGCCATCTCGGTCGACCCGACGGTCGGGCAGGCGGTCGTGGTGGTCAGCGACCTGCCGGGACTCGGCAAGAGCCTGGTTGGCTACGTGACGCCGGCCGCGGGAACGTCCGAGGTCGACCTCGACCGCATCCGGGCCCGAGTCGCCGCGGCGCTGCCCGAATACATGGTGCCGGCGGCATACGTTGTGCTCGACGAGATCCCGATCACGGCGCACGGCAAGATCGACCGTGCCGCGCTGCCGACCCCGGAGGTGAGTTCCGGCGCGGAGTTCCGCGAACCGGGATCGGCCACGGAGCGGCGCGTGGCCGAGCTGTTCGCCGAGCTGCTCGACCGCGACCGGGTTGGCGCCGACGACTCGTTCTTCGACCTGGGCGGCCACTCGCTGCTCGCGACGAAGTTGGTCGCGTCGGTGCGTAACGCGTTCGGCGTCGACATAGGCGTGCGCGAGGCTTTCGAACTCGCGACGGTGGCGCGGCTCGCCGCGCACATCGACGCCGCCGATCAGACGTCGGCGCGGCCACGGCTGATCGCGCTGGACCGCCGCGGGCCGGTCCCGCTCTCGTCGTCGCAGCTGCGTAGCTGGTTCACGTATCGCTTCGACGGGCCCAACGCCGTCAACAACATTCCGTTCGCGGCGGCGTTGCGGGGCCCCTGCGACACCGACGCGCTGGCTGCGGCCGTCACCGACGTCGTGACCCGGCACGAGATCCTGCGCACCACCTACCGCGAGATCGACGGCGTCCCGCACCAGATCGTCCACCCGCCCGCCGAGGTTCCGGTGCGCCGCGCCGACGGGCCCGACGAGGAATGGCTTGGGGCCCAACTGGATACCGAGCGCCGCTACGTCTTCGACCTGGAGACCGACCTGCCGATCCGGGCAGCGGTGCTGGGCACGCCGGACCGGAGCGTCCTGTCGGTGGTCATGCACCACATCGCCGGCGATCACTGGTCCGCCGGTGTGCTGTTCACCGACCTGCTCACCGCGTACCGCGCCCGCCGCGCCGGCCGAACCCCCGAGTGGGAACCGCTGCCGGTGCAATACGCCGACTACGCCGCGTGGCAGGCGGCGCTGCTGGACTACAGCGCCGGCATCGCCGGACCGCAGCGCGACTACTGGACCCGCCAACTCGAGGGGCTGGCCGAAGACAACGGTTTGCGTCCAGACTTCCCACGGCCGGCCGCGCTCACCGGCGCCGGTGCTGCCGTCGAGTTCGGCTTCGGCGCCGCAACCCGCGCCAAGCTGACCGCCCTGGCCCGCGAGCTCGGCATCACCGAGTTCATGCTCCTGCAGGCCGCCGTTGCGGTGGTGCTGCACAAGGCCGGCGGCGGCACGGATGTCCCGCTCGGCAGCCCGGTCGCCGGCCGCAACGAATCCGATCTGGACCGCCTCGTCGGGTTTTTCATCAACATCGTGGTGTTGCGGAATGACCTGCGTGGCAACCCCACACTGCGCGAGCTGCTGCAGCGGACCAGGGACATGGCGCTGGCCGCGTACGCACATCAGGACCTGCCGTTCGACCAGGTGGTGGACGCCGTCAGGCCCGCCCGGTCGCTGTCGCGCAACCCGCTGTTCGACGTGGTGGTGCACGTTCGCGAACAGTTGCCGCAAGACCGGGTGATCGACAGCGGTCCGGACGGCGACACCACGTTCACCGCGCTGGAGCCGGACTTCGACGTGGCGCACGCCGACATGTCGGTCAACTTCTTCGCGTCCGAAGACGGCTACCGCGGCCACGTCATCTATCGCCCCGAGCTGTACCGGCGCGCCACCGCGGAACGGTTCGCCGAGTGGCTGATCCGCGTCATCGAGGCGTTCGCCGACGACCCTGACCAACGGTTGCGCCACGTCGAGATCGCCAACGCGCAAGAAAGAGCGCGGATTCTGGCCCGGGCCACCGCGGGCGACGGGGCAGCTCGGGTGTACCTGCTGGACGCCTGGCTGAACCCCGTCCCGACCGGGGTGGCGGGCGACGTCTACTACGGTGGCGGCGCGGCGGTCATCGGCCGGCTGGCGCGGGCGTCGCTCACCGCGACCCGCTTCGTCGCCGATCCGTTTGCCGCCCAACCGGGTTCGAGGCTGTACCGCAACGGCGAACGCGGCATGTGGACCGACGACGGTCAACTCCAGTTGGTCGCCGACATCGAGCGACCCGCACCGACGCCGGCACCCGGGGGCCCGGCCGAACCGCCCGACACCGCCACCGAGCGGGCGCTCGCCGAAATCCTCGCCGACATGCTCGACACCTGCGAAATCGGGCGGCACGACGAGTTTTTCAATCTCGGCGGGGACAGCATCCTCGCCGTGCGTGTCGCCGCGCGGGCCCGCGATGCCGGCATGCCGCTGACCCCTCGGATGATTTTCGAGCATCCCGTGCTCCACGAGCTCGCCGCCGCCCTGGACGCCAAGTCGACGGCCGAAAGCGAACCCGAGAACGGCGGCTCCCACGCGCCGATGAGCACTTCGGGGCTTTCCGCAGACGAGCTGGCGGCCCTGACCTCGTCCTGGGGTGATCGGCCGTGACCCGAGCCGACCCGCGGCCGGCCATCGAGGATGTTATGGCGCTCAGCCCCCTGCAGCAGGGGCTGTTCTCGATGGCGACGCTGGCGTCCGAAGACGGCTCGGGCGCCGACCCGTACGTCATCGCGATGGCCGCCGATGTGGTGGGTTCGCTCGACGTCGCGTTGTTGCGCGAGTGCGCCGCGACGCTGCTGATACGGCATCCCAACCTGCGGGCAAGCTTCATCCACGGCGACCTGAGCCGGCCCGTCCAGGTGATACCGAGCAGCGCCGAGCTGCCGTGGCGGTGTGTGCCCGCCGAGCCGGACGAGGTCGAGGCGCTGGAAGCCGAAGAGCGCCAACGCCGTTTCGAGGTGGGTCGCGGCCCCCTCATCCGGTTCCTGCTCATCGAATTGCCGGAGCAGCGGTGGCATCTGGTCATCGTCGCGCACCACATCGTCATCGACGGGTGGTCGCTGCCGCTGCTGGTGTCCGAACTGCTGGCCCTGTATCGGGCCGGGGGAGACGCCGCCGCGCTGCCGCCACCGCCGCGGCCGTATCGCGACTACATCGGCTGGCTGGCCAACCGGGACCACGCCGCCAGCCGCGCCTTGTGGGCCGAGCACCTCGGCGGCACGGACGGGCCCACCCTGCTCTCGCCGGCGCTGACCGCCACCCCGCCAGCGGCGGGCGTACCGCGTCGCACCACGCTGCGCCTCGACCCCGAGGCCACCGCCGCGCTGGCCGACGCCGCCCGCACCCGCGGTGTCACCCTCAACACGCTCATCCAAATGGCCTGGGCGACAATACTATCGGTCTTCACCGACCGCGACGACGTGACGTTCGGCGTCACCGTGTCGGGCAGGCCGGGCGAACTGCCGGGCGTCGAATCGATGGTCGGCATGTTCATCAACACCGTCCCGTTGCGGGTCCGCCTGGACCCGCGCAAGCCCGCCGGAACGCAATGCCTTGCGTTGCAACGCGAATCCGCCGCGCTGCGGGACCACAGCTACCTGGGTCACGCCGAGCTGCGAGCCATCGCCGGCGTCGGTGAGATGTTCGACACCCTGCTGGTGTACGAAAACTTCCCGCCCGGTGAGGTCGTAGGGGCCACCGAATTCGTCGCGAACGGCGCGACCTTCCGTCCGGTGGCGCTGGAGAGCGTGTCGCATTTCCCGGTGACCATCGCCGCCCACCCGAGCGTCGACGGGCTCACGGTGCTAATCGAGGTGCTCGACGGTGCGCTGGGCGCGATGGCGCCCGAAGGCCTCGGCGATCGGCTGCTGGCCGTGGTGCAGCGGTTGGTGGACAAGTGGGACCGGCCGCTGCGCGAGGTCGACATCCTGCTCGACGGCGAGCGCGACCCGGCCCCCGTGGACCTGCCGGCTCCGGCGGTCGCGGTGCACGCCCGCTTCGCCCAAATCGCAACCGCGCAACCCGATTCGACGGCGGTCGGCTGGAAAGACGGGCGGCTGACCTACGGTGAGCTCGACGCGCTTGCCGATCGGCTGGCGGCCACACTGCAGCGCGCGGGCGCGGTCAGCGAGACCCCAGTGGCGGTCATGCTTCGCCGCGGCCCGCTCTATGTGGCCGCCATGCTGGCCGTCCTCAAAGCAGGCGGCATGATCGTGCCGCTGGACCCGGGCATGCCGGGCGAGCGGATCGCCGAGATCCTGCGCCAGACGTCGGCTCCGATCGTCGTCGACGAGGAATTCGTCGCCGATGCGACCGCCGAGTGCGCCGATCACCGGGCCGTCACGGTGCCGCCGGACCATGCGGCCTACACGGTCTTCACCTCGGGCACCACCGGCGCACCGAAGGGCGTCATCGGCACACACCGCGCGCTTGCGGCGTACGTCGACGACCACATTGAGCGCGTCCTTCGGCCCGCCGCCGCGCGCATCGGGCGACCGCTGCGCATCGCGCATGCCTGGTCGTTCACCTTCGACGCGGCGTGGCAACCGTTGGCGGCCTTGCTCGATGGGCACTCCGTGCACGTCGTCGACGACGACGATCAGCGTGACGCCGAGACGCTGGTCGACGTGATCGACCGCTTCGGCCTGGACATGATCGACACGACGCCGTCGATGTTCGGCCAGCTGCACAACGTGGGGCTGTTGAGCCGGGTGCCGCTGACGGTGCTCGCGCTCGGCGGCGAAGCCCTCGGTGTCGCAGCGTGGCGCGCGATCCAAACCGAATGCGCCCGAACGGCGATGACCGCCTTCAACTGCTACGGACCCACCGAGACCACGGTCGAGGCCGTCGTCGCGGCCATCGGCGAACACGCCCGGCCCACCATCGGGCGCCCGACCCGCAGCACCCGCGCCTACGTCCTGGACGCGTGGCTGCGGCCGGTGCCCGACGGCGCCGCCGGCGAGCTGTACCTGGCGGGCGATCAGCTGACCCGCGGCTACCTCGGGCGTGCGGCCGAAACCGCAACGCGTTTCGTCGCCGAACCGAACGGCCGGGGCACCCGGATGTACCGCACCGGAGATGTGGTGCGCCGCATGCCCGATGGTGGCCTCGAGTTCCTCGGGCGCAGCGACGACCAGCTCAAGATCCGCGGTTTCCGCGTCGAGCCCGGTGAGATCGTCGCCGTGCTTTGCGGCCACGGCGCAGTGCGCGGCGCCCACGTGATGACCCGCCACCACGCCAATGGGCCGCGGCTGACCGCCTATGTGGCAAGCGGCCCCGACCGGCCGGCGGTGGCCGAACTGCGCGCGATGCTGCTCGACCGGCTGCCGCGCTACCTGGTGCCTCATCACATCGTCGTCCTGGACGAGATGCCGCTGACCCCGCACGGGAAGATCGACGAAAAGGCTTTTCTGACAACCGATGTCGTTGATGGCCCCGCCGTCCCGCCCGATACGCCGACCGAGGCGGCGCTGGCCCAGGCGTTCACCGACGTCTTGGGCGGCGCCGACGTCGACGTCACGGCGAGCTTTCTGGAGCTGGGCCTGGACAGCATCTCGGCCCTGTCGGTCGTGCAGGCCGCCCGCCGTCGCGGTCTGGCGCTGCGGGCGCGGTCGATGGTGCAGTGTGACAGCATCCGCGAACTCGCGGCGGCGATCGACTCCGACGCCGCCCGGCACGCGGCCCCGGACGGCGCGGAACAGTCCGGCGAACCGATCCCGGTGTTGCCCAGCGTTCATTGGCTCTACCAGCACGGCGATGCCCGACGGCTCGCGCAGACCGAAGTCATCAGGCTGCCCGACACGATCACCCGAGACGGGCTGGAGGCCCTGCTGCGTGCAGTCATCGACGGGCACGAGGTGCTGCGATGCCGGCTGGACCGCGACGCGATGACGCTTGTCGCACAACCGAACGTCGACATCCTCGGCGAGGCGTGGGTGAGCGGCGAGCCGACCAACGACGTCGCCAAGCATGTCCTCGAGGCGGTGGAAAGCCTCGACCCGCAGGCCGGTCGGCTGCTGTCCGCGGTGTGGCTGCGCCGACCGGACGAGCCCGGGCTGCTGGTGCTGACGGCCCATGTGCTGGCGATGGACCCGGCCTCCTGGCGCATCGTGCTGGGCGAGCTCGATGCCGGCCTGCACGCCCTCGACGCGGGACGCGCGCCCACGCCGGCCCGCGAGCACACCACCTACCGGCAGTGGTCGCGCCTACTCGCCGAGCGGGCGAAAACACTGAACACCGAAGCCTTTTGGGCCGCCGAATTGCGAGGCGCCGATCCGCCGCTGGGCGCCCGCCGGTTGCGGCCCCAGACCGACCGCGCCGGCGACCTGGCGGTCACCGTCTCGGCCTGCGGGCCCGAGCTCACCGGGCGGCTGCTCGCGGCGGCGCAGCCGATCGGCGAACTGCTGATCACCGCGGCCGCCCGCACGGTCACCGCGTGGCGGCGGCGACGCGGTCAGCACACCCCGGCGCCGCTGCTGGCGCTGGAGACGCACGGCCGCACGGAAATCGGGCTCGACACCGATACCGGCGACACCGTCGGGCTGCTCAGCGCGATCTACCCGTTGCGCATCCACTCCGACGGGCCCACCGACCTGGCCCGAATCCCCGGCAGCGGTGTCGATTACGGCCTGCTGCGTTACCTGCGGCCCGATACCCGGCTGAGCGAACTCCCCGAACCGCAACTGCTGCTCAACTACCTCGGCAACCTCCACATCGGCGTCGGGGACCTCGAGCTGGATCGCGAGCTGATGGCCGAGGTCGGCCGGGTGCCCGAGCCCGAGCAGGCGGTGCGCCACGAACTGACCGTGGTGGCGGGCATCCTCTGGACCGGTGCCGCCCGCGTGCTGGCCACCCAGTGGCGGGCGCTGCCTGACATTCTGGCCGAAGCGGAAATCGCAGAGCTGCAAGGACTTTGGATCGAGACACTGCGGGAGATGGCGGAATGAGCACACTTGCGATCCTCGGCGCCGGAGCCAAGGCGGTGGCCGTCGCGGCCAAGGCATCGGTGCTGCGCGACATGGGCCCCGACATCCAAGAGGTCCCCGACATCGTCGCCGTCGAACGCATCGGGGTGGCGGCCAACTGGCAGGCCAGCGGCGGATGGACCGACGGCGCGCACCGGCTGGGCACCAGCCCGGAAAAAGACGTCGGGTTTCCCTACCGCTCTTCGCTGGTGCCGCGGCGCAACGCCGAGCTCGACGAGCGGATGACCCGCTACAGCTGGCAGTCGTACCTGATCGCCACCGCGTCGTTCGCCGAGTGGATCGACCGGGGCCGCCCGGCGCCGACCCATCGCCGGTGGAGCCAGTACCTCGGCTGGGTCGCCGACCAGGTCGGCCTGAACGTGGTGCACGGCGAGGTCGAACGGCTTGCGGTCGACGGCGACCGCTGGATGCTGCACACCCACGAAACGACCGTGCACGCCGACGCCCTGATGATCACCGGCCCCGGGCAGGCCGAAAAGTCCTTGCTGCCGGGCAATCCGCGCGTGCTGTCGATCGCCCAGTTCTGGGACCGGGCCGCGGCGGACGACCGGATCAGTGCCGAGCGGGTGGCGGTGATCGGTGGCGGTGAGACCGCCGCGTCGATGCTCAATGAGCTGTTCCGGCACCGGGTTTCCAGCATCACCGTCATCTCCCCGCAGGCGACGTTGTTCACCCGGGGCGAGGGATTCTTCGAGAACTCGCTGTTCTCCGACCCCACCGGCTGGACCGACCTGACGCTGGACGAGCGCCGCGATGCGCTGGCGCGCACCGACCGCGGGGTTTTTTCGGCGAACGTGCAGGAGGCGCTGCTGGCCGACGACCGCATCCACCACCTGCGCGGCCGGGTCGCCCACGCCGTGGGCCGCGACGGGCAGATCCGGCTGACGCTGTCCACCAACCGGGGCAGCGAGAACCTCGAGACGGTCCACGGTTTCGATCTGGTCATTGACGGCTCCGGCGCCGACCCGCTGTGGTTCACCTCGCTGTTCGGTCAGGACGCCCTCGATTTGCTCGAACTCGGGTTGGGTGGGCCGTTGACCGCCGACAGCCTGCAGGAGGCGATCGGCTACGACCTGGCCGTCACCGACGTAGCCCCGAAGCTGTTCCTGCCCAACCTTTCCGGACTCACCCAGGGCCCCGGCTTTCCCAACCTGAGCTGCCTCGGGTTGCTGTCCGACCGGGTGCTGGGTGCCGCCGGGCTGTCCGCACGTTCTGGGACCCAACGAACGATGAGGAGAAGCGATGAGCACCAACCCCTTTGATGACGACGACGGCGCCTTCTACGTGCTGATCAACGGCGAGGAGCAGCACAGCCTGTGGCCCGCGTTCGCCGAAATCCCGGACGGCTGGCGCGCGGTCTTCGGCGAAGCAAGCCGGTCGGCGTGCCTGGACTACGTCAACGAGAACTGGGCCGACCTGCGGCCCAAGACGCTGCGCGAGGCCATGGCGGGCGACTGAGCGCCGGGAGCGTGCCCGTACCGTGACCCGCCCGAGACCAAGAACAGCGGGCGCCGGAGGCAGAATCACAACTCTTACTCACCAGGGGGAGGACCTGACTATGAGAATGAAACCCTTGCAATCTTTGGCCGTCGGCGCGATAGCCATGGGCGCGGCGGCCGTCGGCGTGACGTCCGTCGCTCCCGCCGCCGCCGCACCGCTGCCACAGGATCCGCCGCCGGCGCCAGGACTGCCGAGCCCGGACCAGTTGTCCAACTTGTGCGTTCAAGCCACCGACCCCGGCGTGTCGTACACGACCAAGACCAACCTGGTCCAAAACGGTATCGCCCCGGATGAGGGCCACGTGGCAGACCATGATCTGCGAAAGGCGTACCGGAACGGAAACTTTCCGGAGACGTTCGCCGTCACGAACATTGCGCCGGCCGGCCCGAACATGGCCCAGGCCGACGTCGCCATCTCGGGTCCGAAGTTCGCCGGGCCGGTCGAAAAGCACCTCGCGTTCGTCAACGAGGGCGGCAACTGGATCCTGCAGCACGACGCCGCGATCGCCCTGATACAGGCCGCCACCGCGACCAACTAGCAAAGCCGAGCAGCCTGTGGCTCACACAGCACATGCACAGGCTGCTCACATGGCTTGGCCGTAACGTCCCGGTGCGCAAACACGAAACAACAATCGAAAAGACGCACATTGGCACGGTCCGTCGACGCGTGCCCGCCCAAGGGGGGACCATGAAAACCGTTAAATTCTTCGCCGGCGGTGCGGCAGCGCTGGCCGTCATCGGGGGAGCGGCCGCCGGCATCACGTCCATTGCGGCGCCGGGTGAGCAGGCCTCGGTGCGGCTGATCGCGGTCGGCGCGCCGTTGCCGATGGACCCGCCCCAGGCGGTAAACGTGCCCACGGCCAATCAGTTGACCGGTCTGCTGAACAGCCTTGCCGACCCCAGCGTTTCGTTCTCCAACAAGAGCAACCTGGTCGAAGGCGGCATCAGCGGGATCGAAGCGCACGTCGCCGACAAGAAGCTGCAGAAGGCGGCCAAGAACGGCGACCTGCCGCTGACGTTCGGCGTCTCCAACATCCAACCGACCGCAGCGGGATCCGCGACGGCCGACGTGGCGGTCTCGGGTCCCAAGCTGACCTCGCCGGTGACCCAGAACGTCACGTTCGTCAACCAGGGCGGCTGGGTGCTGTCGCGCTCCTCGGCGATGGAGTTGTTGCAGGCGGCCGGTCAGTGATCGGCGCGCACGGCGCGCAGGTCTAGTTTGGCGATCCGGTCCGGGTCGGCCAGCACATCGATGCTGGCCACCAGCCCGCCGCGTACCACGAATCCCATGATGGCCGTGGGCTCCCCGGCAACGAATATGACCGCGCCGGCGGCGCCGTTGACAATCGCCGGGCGCACCTCGCGCTCCGGTCCGGCGTAGCCGCGGGCGAGTTTGGCCACGGCTGCCGCGCCCTCGGCGCGGAACATGTTGGCGCCCTTGCCGAAATCGCCGCGCAAGACGACACCGGGATCGAGCACCGACACCAGCCGGTCGAAATCGCCGGCGCGGCCCGCGGCGAAGAACGCGTCGACGGCCTCACGTTGCGCGGCGACGCCGCCGTCGGGCGCCGGATCGGCCTCTTGGATGCGGCGACGCGCCCGGCTGGCCAGCTTGCGGGTCGCCTCCGGCGTCCGTTCCACGATGGGCGCGATCTGGTCGAACGGGACGGCGAACACGTCGTGCAGCACGAAGGCCAGCCGCTCGGCCGGCGGCAGCGTGTCCAGCACGACGAACAACGCCAGCCCCACGGCGTCGGCGAGCATCGCCCGGTGTTCGGGGTCGAATTCGCCCTCGGCATCGACGATCGGATCCGGCAGCTGCCCGACCGGCTCCTCCCGGCCGCGCCCATGGCGGTCGCGCAACGCATTCAGGCAGATGCGGGCCACCACGGTGGTCAGCCAGGCGTCGAGGTTCGCGATGTCCCCAGCGCCGCTGAGCCGCAGCCACGCCTCCTGCACGGCATCCTGGGCGTCGTCGACCGAGCCCAGCATGCGGTAGGCGAGGGCGCCCAGCCTCGGCCGCGCGGCCTCGAAGCGCGCGGACAGCGAATCGTCCGCCGCTGTCACGCGCGACCGGGCTCGGGCAGTGCGCAGACCCGATCACCGGAAAAGCCGGAGGACCCGATGTCGAGCGCGATGTTGAACCGGGCGCGCAGGTTCCCCAGCGTGATGACGTGGGTCAGCCCGACGAGTTGCGGCGTGTCGAAGTGGGCGCGCAGCGCCTCGAAGAGCCCGTCGCTCACCTCGACCGGGGTGCGGCTGATCGCGGTGGCGTACTCCAGGATCAGCTTGTCGAGCTCCGAGAAGCACGACGCGTTGCGGTAGTCGGCCATCCCGAGCAGCTCCTCGTCGGTGATTCCCCACTGGCGGGCGATTTGTGAGCCGAGGTCGATGCAATATTCGCAGCCGACGGTGGTCGCCGATTTCAACTCGGCCAGCGCGCGCTGGCGGGGGCTGAGGATATCCAGCTTCGACTCGGCCTGCTCCAGCTTGCCGTAGGCGTTGAGCAAGCGCGGGATGTGCGCGTACATGCGCAGCGGTTCCAGCATCCCCGCCGTCTCCAGCCCGGCCATCTGCGACAGCTTGCGCCTGGTGAAGAAGAAGGCGATCTTGGTGCCCAGCGTGGCGTCGCGGTCCGAGACTCCTTGCAGCCGAGGCATGGCGGTCCTCCTTGAATGTCGTCCTACTAGGTCGACACCGGGCGACGCCCAAACGTGACGCGGCTAGGTCTGCTGGCTCAGCGACATGTCCATGTCGAACACCCGGGCGTGCAACACCGTGCGGTTTCGCAGCGCGGCGCGCACCGCACGGTGCAGGCCGTCCTCCAGGTAGGTGATGCCCCGCCAGCGCACGGCGTGCGGGAAAAGGTCGCCGTAGAAGGTGGAATCCTCCGACAGCAGGCGGTCCAAGGCCAGCACGGTCGTTGTGGTGACCAACTCGTCGAGCCGGATCTGCTGGGGCGGTATTTGGGACCAGTCTTTGTAGGACAGCCCGTGATCCGGGTACGGCTTGCCGTCGCGCACACCCTTGAAGATCATTGGCGGGCCTTTTTCGACGTCCGCGCAGCGTCGCCTCGGCCCGACCGGTACATGCAGGACAGGCTAGCCGGGAACTCGCCGGAGTTCGCTGCCAGACGACGGCTAATGGCGGTTGGCACCCTTTGCGACCCGTAAAATGGACGCAATCAAGGAGGTGGGAGCCGATGGGAAGTGCCGACGAGCGTCGCTTTGAGGTGCTGCGCGCCATCGTCGCCGACTTCGTCGCCACCAAGGAACCGATCGGTTCGAAGTCATTGGTGGAGCGGCACAATCTGGGCGTCTCGCCCGCCACTGTCCGCAACGACATGGCGGTGCTGGAGGCCGAGGGGTACATCACCCAGCCGCACACCAGCTCCGGGCGGGTGCCCACCGAAAAGGGCTACCGCGAATTCGTGGACCGGCTCGACGAGGTCAAGCCGCTGTCCTCGGCCGAGCGGAGCGCGATCCAAAGCTTCCTGGAGTCCGGTGTCGACCTCGACGACGTGCTGCGCCGCGCGGTGCGCCTGCTGGCGCAGCTGACCCGCCAGGTGGCGGTGGTCCAGTACCCGACGTTGTCGACGTCGACCGTGCGCCATCTGGAGGTGGTCGGGCTGACGCCGGCGCGTCTGTTGATGGTGGTCATCACCGACTCCGGCCGGGTGGACCAGCGCATCGTCGAACTCGGCGACGTCATCGACGACCACCAGCTTTCCCAGCTGCGCGAGATGCTCGGCCAGGCCTTGGTGGGCAAGCGGCTTTCCGCCGCGTCCACCGCCGTCGCCGACTTGGCCGGCGAGCTGCACGGGCGCAGCGGACTGGCCAACAACCTCAGCGACGCCGTCGGCCGTTCGGCGACGGTATTGCTGGAGTCGCTGGTGGAGCACACCGAGGAACGCCTGCTGATGGGGGGCACCGCCAACCTGACCCGCAACGCCGCCGACTTCGGCGGCTCGCTGCGGTCCATCCTGGAGGCCCTCGAGGAGCAGGTGGTGGTGCTGCGGTTGCTGGCCGCCCAGCAGGAAGCCGGCAAGGTGACGGTGCGCATCGGCCACGAGACGGCCGCCGAGCAGATCGTCGGGGCCTCGATGGTGTCCACCGCGTACGGTCACTCCGATACCGTGTACGGCGGCATGGGTGTGCTGGGTCCCACCCGGATGGACTATCCGGGAACTATCGCCAGCGTGGCTGCGGTTGCGATGTATATCGGCGAAGTGTTGGGTGCCCGATGACCGTGCCCCCGCACCGGAGTTTGTGGACGGCCGCGTAGCCGCGGCTTAAGACGTTTCAGGAGAGTCAGGCGTGGCACGCGACTATTACGGGCTGCTCGGCGTAAGCAGGAATGCCAGCGATGCGGAGATCAAGCGCGCGTACCGCAAGTTGGCGCGCGAGCTGCATCCGGACGTCAACCCCGACGAGGCCGCGCAGGCGAAGTTCAAGGAGATCAGCGTCGCCTACGAGGTGCTGAGCGACCCGGAGAAGCGACGGATCGTCGACTTGGGCGGCGATCCGCTGGAGAACGCCGCCGCGGCCGGCGGGGGGTTCGGCGGCTTCGGGAACCTGGGCGACGTGTTCGAGGCCTTCTTCGGCGGCGGCTTCAGCGCGGGGTCTGCCTCGCGTGGGCCCATCGGGCGGGTCCGGCCCGGCTCGGACTCGCTGCTGCGGATGCGGCTGGACCTCGAAGAATGCGCGACCGGGGTGACCAAGCAGGTCACCGTCGACACCGCGGTCCTGTGCGACCGCTGCCAGGGCAAGGGCACCAATGGCGACTCCGTGCCCGTCCCCTGCGACACCTGCGGTGGCCGCGGCGAGGTGCAGACCGTGCAGCGTTCGCTGCTTGGCCAGATGGTGACGTCGCGGCCGTGTCCCACCTGCCGCGGTGTCGGGGTGGTCATTCCCGACCCGTGCCACCAGTGCATGGGCGACGGTCGGGTGCGGGCCCGCCGCGAGATCAGCGTCAAGATCCCGGCCGGCGTCGGCGAGGGCATGCGCGTGCGGCTCGCGGCCCAGGGCGAGGTCGGGCCCGGGGGCGGGCCGGCCGGTGACCTCTATGTCGAGGTCCACGAGCAGGCCCACGACATCTTCGTTCGCGACGGCGACGACCTGCACTGCACGGTCTCGGTGCCGATGGTCGACGCGGCGCTGGGCGTCACCATCACCATCGACGCCATCCTGGACGGCACCAGCGAGATCACCATCCCGCCGGGCACGCAGCCCGGCACCGTCATCACGTTGCGCGGTCACGGGATGCCGCACCTGCGCTCGGGCGCCCGGGGCAACCTGAACGTCCACGTCGAGGTGGTGGTGCCGACCCGCCTGGACCACCGCGACACCGAACTGCTGCGGGAGTTCAAGGACCGCCGCGGCCGTGATGTGGCCGAGGTCCGCTCGACGCACGCGGGCGGCGGGCTGTTCAGCCGGCTCCGCGAGACGTTTACCGGGCGCTAGTTCCCAGGAGCCCCGCACGTGGTGGCGACGCTGTTCTACGTTGACGCACTGCCTGATGCCGGCGAGCTGGCCGCCGTCGAGGGCGACGAGGGCTTCCACGCCGCCACCGTGCGGCGGATTCGTCCCGGCGAAGAACTGGTGCTCGGCGACGGCGCCGGAACCCTCGGCCGGTGCGTGGTGGAGCAATCGGGCCGCGACGGGCTGCGGGCCCGGGTCCTGGAGCGATGGACCGTCGAGCCGGCGCGTCCAGCGGTGACGGTGGTGCAGGCGCTGCCCAAGTCCGACCGCTCCGAGCTGGCGATCGAGTTGGCCACCGAAGCCGGCGCCGACGCGTTCCTGGCCTGGCAGGCGGCCCGCTGCGTGGCCAGCTGGGAGGGCCCGCGGGTCGACAAGGGCCTGCGCCGGTGGCGCGCCGTCGCCCGTTCGGCGGCCCGGCAGTCCCGCCGGGCGCACATCCCGCCCGTCGACGGCGTGGTGTCCACCGCGGCGCTGACGCAGCGGGTTCGCGACGAGGTGGCGGGCGGCTCCGCGGTGCTGGCCCTGCACGAGTCGGCGACCGACCGGCTCGCGGATAACCCTGTGGCCCAAGCCAATTCGATTTTTCTGGTGATCGGTCCCGAAGGAGGCATCGCGCCTGACGAGATCGCCGCGCTGACCGAGGCGGGCGCGGTTGCGGTCCGGCTCGGCCCGCAGGTGCTGCGGACGTCGAGCGCGGCCGCAGTGGCGCTCGGGGCGCTGGGCGTGCTCACCCCGCGATGGGACCAACATGCGGATACACAATCGCCCGCGGACGAACCGTTGGGACACAGTCCCGACCGGCGGTAGACTGCAAGCCAGGATTTCACCACGTCAGGACCCCAGAAGGCAGGCATCGGAAACCACGTGACGCCCCGCGAGACCAGCGCTGCTGACGCAGCATCGACCGCCCAGGTTCGCAGCAGCATCAACGTTCCGCCCGATCTCGTCGTGGGCCTGCTCGGTTCGGCAGACGAAAACCTGCGCGCCCTGGAACGCATCCTCAGCGCCGACCTGCACGTGCGGGGCAATGCCGTCACCATCTCCGGCGAGCCGGCCGACGTCGCGCTGGCCGAGCGGGCGGTCTCCGAGCTGGTGGCCATCGTGGCCAGCGGCCAGCCGATGACCCCGGAGGTGGTGCGCCACAGCGTGGCGATGCTCGTCGGCACCGGCAACGAATCACCCGCCGAGGTGCTCACCCTGGACATCCTGTCGCGCCGCGGCAACACGATCCGGCCCAAGACGCTCAACCAGAAGCGCTACGTCGACGCCATCGACGCCAACACGATCGTGTTCGGGGTCGGCCCCGCCGGCACCGGCAAGACGTACCTGGCCATGGCCAAGGCCGTGCACGCGCTGCAGACCAAGCAGGTCAGCCGGATCATCCTGACCCGCCCGGCGGTGGAAGCCGGTGAGCGCCTTGGCTTTTTGCCCGGGACGCTGAGCGAAAAGATCGACCCCTATCTGCGGCCGCTTTACGACGCGCTGTACGACATGATGGACGCCGAGCTAATTCCGAAGCTGATGTCCGCCGGGGTTATCGAGGTGGCCCCACTGGCGTATATGCGTGGGAGAACGCTTAATTCGGCATTCATCGTGCTCGACGAGGCGCAGAACACCACGGCTGAGCAAATGAAGATGTTCCTCACCCGACTGGGTTTCGGGTCCAAGATCGTCGTCACCGGGGACATGACCCAGATCGACCTCCCCGGCGGGGCCCGGTCCGGCCTGCGTTCGGCGGTAGACATCCTCGACAGCGTCGAGGACATCTATGTCGCGGAGCTGACCAGCGTGGATGTGGTGCGCCACCGGCTGGTTTCGGAGATTGTCGACGCCTACGCCCGCTACGAAGAGCCCGGCTCGGGGATGAACCGGGCTGCCCGGCGCGCCTCGGGTGGCCGCAGCCGCCGATGAGCATCGAAGTCTCCAACGAGTCGGGCATCGACGTCTCCGAAGCGGAATTGGTCAGCGTCGCGAAATTCGCGATCGCAAGGATGGACGTCAACCCGAGCGCCGAGCTGTCGATGGTGCTTCTCGACACCGCGGCCATGGCCGACCTGCACATGCGCTGGATGGACCTGCCCGGGCCGACCGACGTGATGAGCTTCCCGATGGACGAGCTCGAACCCGGCGGGCGGCCCGACGCGCCCGAGCCAGGCCCCTCGATGCTGGGCGACATCGTGCTGTGCCCGGAATTCGCAGCCGAACAGGCGGCCGCGGCGGGCCACAGCCTGGGACATGAGTTGGCGCTGTTGACAATTCACGGCGTGCTGCATCTGCTCGGCTACGATCACGGCGAGCCGGACGAGGAAAAAGAGATGTTCGCCCTGCAGGACCGGTTGCTCGAAGAATGGGTCGCCGAACAGGTCGAGGCCTACCAGCAGGATCGCCAACAAGAACGCGACCGCCGGTTGCTCGACAAATCAAGGTATTTCGACAATTGACCGGAGTGTCCCAGCTGCTCGGCGCGGTCGCCCTGATCGCTCTCGGCGGGCTTTTCGCGGCGATCGACGCCGCCGTCAGCACCGTTTCGATGGCCCGGGTGCAGGAACTGGTGCGAGAAGAGCGACCCGGCGCGGTGTCGCTGTTCAAAGTGATGAGCGAGCGACCCCGCTACATCAACTTGATGGTGCTGCTGCGCATCATCTGCGAGATCACCGCGACCGTCTTGTTGGTGGTGTTCCTTTACGACAACTGGGGCATCAAGTGGGGGTTGTTCGGCGCGGCCGCGATCATGGTGGTGACCAGCTTCGTCGTGATCGGAGTCGGACCCCGCACCCTCGGCCGCCAGCACGCGTATTCCATTTCCTTGGTGACGGCCCTTCCGCTGCGAGCGATTTCGTGGTTGCTGATGCCGCTCAGCCGGTTGCTGGTGGTCCTGGGCAACGCACTCACCCCGGGCCGGGGATTGCGCAACGGTCCGTTCGCCTCCGAGATCGAACTGCGCGAGGTCGTCGACCTCGCCCAGCAGCGCGGCGTGGTCGCCGCCGACGAACGCCGGATGATCGAGTCGGTCTTCGAGCTCGGTGACACGCCGGCCCGCGAGGTGATGGTGCCGCGCACCGAGATGATCTGGATCGAAAGCGACAAACTCGCCAGCCAGGCGATGAACCTCGCCGTGCGCAGCGGGCACTCCCGCATCCCGGTGATCGGCGAGAACGTCGACGACATCGTCGGGGTAGTGTATCTGAAAGACCTTGTCCAACGGGCCTTCTCGTCTCCCGACGGCGGCCGGGACACCAAGGTGTCGGAGGTGATGCGCCCGGCGGTCTTCGTACCGGACTCCAAGCCGCTGGACGCGCTGCTGCGGGAGATGCAGCGCGACCGCAACCATATGGCCCTGCTCGTCGACGAGTACGGCGCGATCGCCGGCCTGGTCAGCATCGAGGACGTGCTGGAAGAAATCGTCGGCGAGATCGCCGACGAGTACGACGAGGCGGAAACGGCCCCGGTAGAAGACTTGGGCGACAAACACTTTCGGGTTTCCGCGCGGCTGCCGATCGAAGACGTGGGGGAACTCTACGACGTGGAATTCGACGACGACCTCGACGTCGACACCGTAGGCGGCCTGGTCGCCCTGGAATTGGGCAGGGTGCCGCTGCCGGGGGCCGAGGTGGTCTCGCACGGCCTGCGGTTGCGCGCCGAGGGCGGCCCCGATCATCGCGGGCGAGTGCGCATCAACACCGTGCTGCTGAGCCCGGCCGAGCCCGACGGCGCCGACGGGTCGACGGACGGGGAGGCCGAGTGACTGAGGAACTGGACGCCGAGGACGCCAAGCTGGTGGTGCTGGCGCGCGCCGCGATGGCCCGCGCCGAAGCCGACAGCGGCGCGGCGGTGCGGGACGCCGATGGTCGCACGTATGCGGCCGCGCCGGTGGATTTGCCGGCGCTGAAGCTGAGCGGTCTGCAGGCCGCGGTCGCCGCCGCCGCGTCCAGCGGGGCGACCGGCCTCGAGGCGGCCGTCCTGGTGGCGGGATCCGCCGACGATCCCGGCATCGTGGCGGTCCGCGAACTGTCGCCGACGGCCGTGATCATCGTCACCGACCGCGCGGGCAACCTGCTATGAGCGCCGACACGCCCGAATTCCGTTCGGGTTTCGTATGTCTGGTCGGCCGGCCGAATACCGGCAAGTCGACGCTGACCAACGCGCTCGTCGGTGCCAAGGTGGCGATCACGTCGACGCGGCCGCAGACCACCCGGCACACCATCCGCGGCATCGTGCACCGCGAAAGCTTCCAGATCATCCTGGTCGACACCCCGGGCCTGCATCGGCCGCGCACCCTGCTGGGCAAGCGGCTCAACGACCTGGTCCGCGATACCTACGCCGAGGTCGACGTGATCGGGCTGTGCATCCCGGCCGACGAGGCCATCGGGCCGGGCGACCGCTGGATCGTCGAGCAGATCCGGGCGGTCGCGCCTAAGACCACGCTCGTCGCGGTCGTCACCAAGATCGACAAGGTGCCCAAAGACCGGGTGGCCGCGCAGCTCGTCGCCGTCAGCGAATTGGTCGGCGGCTCAGCCGAAATCGTGCCGGTGTCGGCGGTGACCGGCGCTCAGGTCGACGTGCTGATCGACGTGCTGGCCGCGGCGCTGCCCGTCGGCCCCGCGTACTACCCCGACGGCGAGCTGACCGATGAGCCCGAGGAGGTCCTGATGGCCGAGCTCATCCGCGAGGCCGCCCTGGAGGGGGTGCGCGACGAGCTGCCGCATTCGTTGGCGGTGGTGATCGACGAAATCAATCCGCGGGACGACCGGGACGATCTCATCGACGTGCACGCCATCCTCTACGTCGAGCGGGACAGCCAGAAGGGCATCGTGATCGGCAAGGGCGGCGCGCGGCTGCGGGAAGTGGGTACCGCCGCGCGGGCCCAGATCGAGAAGCTGCTGGGCACCAAGATCTACCTCGACCTGCGCGTCAAGGTGGCCAAGAATTGGCAGAGCGATCCCAAACAGCTTGGTCGGCTTGGTTTTTAGCGCTCAAGTTTTTTCTGCCGCGTAAAGGGTAGCCGCCCAGCATGACGCAACCACAACTCGCCCTGATAACCGGCGCGTCCAGCGGAATCGGGTTTGAACTGGCCAAGCAGTTCGCCCAACACGGCTACGACCTCGTCGTGGCGGCCGAGGACGATGCCATCCACGACGTACCCCAAAAGCTGTCCCAGTACAGCGCCGCCGTCCAGCCGGTGCAAGTCGACCTGCGCAATCCCGACGGGGTAGAGCACTTGTACCAGAGCACGATCGAAGGCGACCGCGTGCTGGCGGCCGCGGCGCTCAACGCGGGTGTCGGTCGCGGGGAGATGTTCCTCAAAAGTGAGCTCGCCGACGACCTCGCCATGGTCGATCTCAACGTGCGCTCGACGGTGCATCTGGCCAAGCTGGTGCTGCGCGACATGGCGAACCGTGATGAGGGCAAAGTGCTTTTCATCTCGTCCATCGCGTCTCAGATGCCGGGTTCCTATCAGCCCGTCTACAACGCATCGAAGTCGTTCATCCAGTCGTTGGCCGAGGCGCTCCGCGACGAATTGCGCGACACCTCAATCACTGTCACGGCCCTGATGCCCGGCCCGACGGACACCAACTTTTTCGGCCGCGCCAAGATGGTCGATTCACTGATGGGCAAGATGCCCAAGGACGGCCCCGCTCAGGTCGCACGTCAGGGGTTCGAGGCGCTGATGCGCGGCGATCAGAAAGTCGTTGCGGGCTCGGTCTTTTCCAAGGTGATGGGGGCCGCGAACCGCGTGCTGCCCGACGAGGTCAAAGCCATCGGTAACCGGGTCATGTCGATGCCGCGCGGTAACGGCAACTGAGTCAGGCGAGCACCCGGATGGTCTCCATCGACGGATCGGCCGCGTCGGGCACGTTCATCCCGGCCCGCACGCCGGAGCGCAAGTAGTCCAGCACCGCCTCGTTGAGGCACTCGCCGGGAATGACGGCCGGAATGCCGGGCGGGTAGGGCGTGACCTGCTCGGCGGAGACCCGTCCGGCCGCCCGATCGCTCGGCACCGTCTCGACGCGCCCGAAGAACGCGTCCCGCGGCAGGCAGACGTTCTCCAACTGCAGATCGTCGGGCGACGGCAGGTCGATTTGCGGCGGAGGTTCGAAATCGTCGGCCGCCTTGCGCCATTCGCCCAGCGCCTGGGTGAGACGGTCGGCGGTGGTCTTGTCGTCGGCGAAGGACAGCGTCGCCAGGATGCGGCGGTGATCGCTCATCCCGATGTCGACGTGAGCGTGCGCGCGCAGCCAGTCGGCGGCCTGGTAACCCGAAGTGCCCGTGGCCGATACGTCCATCAGCACCTGCATTCGGTCCAGGTCGTGTGACGCCTGCACCCCGAGCAGCTCGTCGTCGAGCACCTCCACATCGGGAATGCATTCGATCTCGTCGCGTAGCTGATGTGTCAAATCCAGTGCGGCGCCGAGCAATTCGTGGCCCTTTTCCACCATCTGCCGCCGCCAACCGTCCATCGCCGAATACACCAGCACGTTGGGGCTGGTGGTCATCAGCAGGTCCGCGCACGCCGAGAGGCGCTTCTGATCGATCAGATCGCCCTGCAGGTGAAACACCGAGCCCTGCTCGAAGCCCGCCCCCATCTTGTGCACGCTGACCACGCAGACGTCCGCACCGGCGTCCATCGCCCAGGTGGGCAGGTCCTCATGGAATGGCAGATGCGCACCCCACGCCTCGTCGATGATCAGCGGCTTGCCGCGCGCGTGGCACACCTCGGCGATTCCGGCGATGTCGGCGCAGGTCCCGTACGGGCTGGGGCTCACGATCAGCGCACCGGCGGCGTCGGGGTACTTCTTCCACGTCTCCTCCACCTCGTGCGGGGAGGGCGGATGCGAGAAGTGATGCTCGGCGTCCCAGCGAGGAGTGATCCAACGGGGCTGCAGGCCCGAGAAAATCAGACCCGCCACGATGGACTTGTGGCTGTCCCGGCCGACCAGCAGGCTTCCGTCACCGCCGGCCACGGCCATCATCGCCGCCTTCACCGACAGCGAACTGCCGCAGGTGGAAAACCAGGCGACGTCCGCGCCGACGGCGTCGGCCATCAGGTCCTCCGCGCGCTTCAGGAATTCGTTGCTGGTCTTGCGGTCATCGAGGCCGCCGCTGGCCAGCACGTCGTCGAGGAACGGCTCGCGCCCCAGCACCGCCAGCACGCGGTCGTCGGTGCCGCGGCCCTGCCGATGACCCGGTGGCGTGAATCCGTAGCGGTTCTTGTCGCGGTAGTCGGCCAGCGCGTTCAGTAGTGGAGCATCGGATTGATCCATTGCAGGGGGATACCCGGGTTGTCACGGGCTATGTGCACAGCCCGCGGGGCGACTATCTGCGCGGCGGCGCGCCGGCGGGCGGCGTGTCGCTGCCGGCATGCCACCAGATCGTCGGCTGCTTGGTCGACCAGCCGCAGACGGCCTCCAGCTCGGCGGCCAGCGAGATGAGCAGCCCCTCGCTGTTTGCCGGGCCCATGAGCTGCACGCCGATCGGCAAACCGTCGGAGGTGAATCCCGCCGGCACGTTGATGGACGGCCACCCCAGCAGGTTCCACGGCCAGGTCAACGGGCACGCGGCGATCATGGCGCGGTCGGTGCCGAAGCCGCCCAATCGGTCGAAGGCGCGCGCCAGCGGCGGTGGCTGGGCGGTGGTCGGCGCGAGTACCACGTCGACGATGTCGAATATCGAGCCGACCCGGCGCTGGTCGGCGGCTTCGTGGCGGCGCGCGCTGCGCAGGATCGCCTCGCCCATCACGTGGCCCACCCGCAGATTGGACAGCGTGC
>NZ_LZKK01000312.1 GCF_001672815.1 Mycobacterium sp. E796
GGTTCCCCATGCCCACGTTGGAGCTGCCCCAGTTGCCGTTGCCGACGTTGCCGTCCCCGAGGTTGCCGGCGCCGAGGTTGCCTTCGCCGACGTTGCCGCCGCCCACGTTGCTGTTGCCGTTGTTGCCGCCGCCCAGGTTGCTGTTGCCGAGCCCCAACAGGCTCTGCGCCTCGGCGCCGGCGTACGCCGCGGAGTTCGCGGCCAGGTTCTGCACGAACCCCTGATGAAACGCCGCCGCGGCCGTCCCGACCACTCAGGTGCTGGCCGCCGGCGCGGACGCGGTGTCGGCGGCCGTCGCGTCGGTGTTCTCCGGCCATGCCCAGGCCTATCAGGCGCTGAGCGCGCAGGCGGCGGCGTTTCATCAGGGGTTCGTGCAGAACCTGGCCGCGAACTCCGCGGCGTACGCCGGCGCCGAGGCGCAGAGCCTGTTGGGGCTCGGCAACAGCAACCTGGGCGGCGGCAACAACGGCAACAGCAACGTGGGCGGCGGCAACGTCGGCGAAGGCAACCTCGGCGCCGGCAACCTCGGGGACGGCAACGTCGGCAACGGCAACTGGGGCAGCTCCAACGTGGGCATGTGGAACC
>NZ_LZKK01000313.1 GCF_001672815.1 Mycobacterium sp. E796
CCCTGCGCCAGGCCCTGGCGCGAACCGAACTCGTTGTAGATGGTCTGCCGGCTGATGCCCGCTGCGCGGGCCACGTCCGACAGCGTGATCGCCGACCAGTCCCGGGCCAGCAGCAGGTCCCGCATCGCGTCGAGCACCGAGTCGCGCAACAGGACGCGCGACGCCTCGGCATACGGCATCCGCTTCACAGGCGCGACAGTAGTAGTCGAGGCGTTCACGGTCTGGCCACTTCCACCATTTCGAAGTCGGATTTCGCGGCGCCGCAGTCCGGGCAGCTCCAGTCGTCGGGGATGTCGTCCCAGCGGGTGCCGGCCGCGATCCCGTCCTCGGGCCAGCCCAGCGCCTCGTCGTACTCGAAGCCGCACTGGATGCAGCGGAACAGCTTGTAGTCGCTCATGCCGTCACGTCTTCCTTCTCGAAGTCCACCTTCTCGCGCACCGCGCAATCGGGGCAGCACCAGTCGTCGGGGATGTCGCTGAAGGGCGTGCCCGCGGGAAAGCCTTCCCGCGGAGCGCCTTTGGCTTCGTCATAACGGTAGCCGCAACCCGGGCAGCGGTAGGCGATCATGCCGCCACCTCGTGGGAGGCGAGCAGCTTTTCGCGCAGCCGCGGCTGCATGTTGACCCGGGTGATGTCGCCGTCGTAGTGCGCCAGCACGCGGTGGTCCATCACCCGGCGCCACAGCGGCGGGAAGTAGGTCAGCGAGATCATCGACGCGTACCCGCTCGGCAGGTTGGGCGAGCCCTCGATGCTGCGCAGCGTCTGATAGCGACGGGTCGGGTTGGCGTGGTGATCGCTGTGCCGCTGCAGGTGATATAGGAACAGGTTCGTCACGATGTGGTCGGAGTTCCAGCTGTGCACCGGCTGGCAACGTTCGTAACGCCCGTTAGCGCCCTTCTGCCGCAGCAGCCCGTAATGCTCGAGGTAGTTGACCGCCTCCAGCAGGCTGAACCCGAAGACCGCCTGGATGACCACGAACGGGATCAGGCCCGGGCCGAAGACGGCGATGAGCGCGCCCCACAGCACCACCGACATCAGCCACGCGTTGAGCACGTCGTTGAACAGGTAGGTCCGGGGGTCCCACGGGCTCTTGCCGAGCCGGCGCAGCCGCTGCGCCTCCAGCCCCAGCGCCGAGCGCAGGCTGCCGAACACGCTGCGCGGCAAGAACTCCCAGAAGGTCTCGCCGAACCGCGCCGACGCCGGATCCTCCGGGGTCGATACGCGCACGTGGTGGCCGCGGTTGTGCTCGATGTAGAAGTGGCCGTAGCAGGACTGCGCCAGGGTGACCTTGGAAAGCCAGCGCTCCAGGGAGTCCTTCTTGTGCCCCATCTCGTGGGCCGTGTTGATCCCCACCCCGCCGAGGACCCCGACCGACAGCGCCACGCCCAGCTTGCCCGCCCAGCCCAATCCTCCGGTGAAGCCGAGCCAGCTCAGGTTCGACGCCGTGAACAGGTAGGCGCCCAGGACCACGCTGAGGTACTGGAACGGGATGTAGACGTAGGTGCAGTAGCGGTAGTACTTGTCGTTCTCCAGCCGTTCCATCACCTCGTCGGGCGGGTTCTGACCGTCGGGCCCGAACCGCAGGTCGAGGATCGGCAGCAGCACGTAGAGCAGGATCGGCCCGATCCACAGCGGCACCTGCGCGGCGGCGTGCCAGCCGAGCCGGTTGGCCGCCCAAACGATCGGCAGCATCACGAACAACGCCGTCGGGGCGATCAGCCCCATCAGCCACAGGTGGCGCTTCTTGTCCCGCCAGACCGGCGCTTCCTCGGGCCTCAGTGTGGTCATATGCCAAACCTCCTTGTGAGTCATGCCACGTTGAGGTTGGACAATACGGCAGTTTGCGTCTTGTGTCTAGACACGGAGCGCCATTTTGTAAACCAGCGGGATCAGCCGGCCGGGCCCGCCTCCGCCGGGGCCACCGAGGCGAGCTCGCCGGATTGCCGGCGCCCCTGAACGGAGTGCCGGTACCCATAGCCCACGTAGATCGCGGTTCCCACCACCAGCCAGACACCGAACCGGACCCAGGTCAGGGCGCTGAGGTTCAGCATCAACCACGCGCAGGCGGCGATCGACGCGATGGGCAGCACCGGCACCCACGGCGCCCGGAAGCCCCGCTCCAGGTCCGGACGGGTGCGCCGCAGGACCATGACGCCCGCCGACACCAGGACGAACGCGAACAGCGTGCCGACGTTGACCATCTCCTCGAGCTTGGCTATCGGGAACACCGATGCCGTCGCCGCGATCACGACCGCGACCAGCACGGTGATCCGGACCGGGGTCCCGCGCGCGCCGGTCTTGGCCAGTGACCGCGGCAGCAGCCCGTCGCGCGCCATCGCGAACAGCACCCGGCACTGCCCGAGCACCAGCACCATCACCACGGTGGTCAGCCCGGCCAGCGCCCCGACGGCGATGATCTTGCTGGCCCAGTCGATCCCGTTGGCCGCGAAGGCTGTGGCAAGGTTGGCCGGCTTGTGGCCGGGCGCGGTCTTGAGCTGGGTGTAGGAGACCATGCCGGACAGCACCACCGACACCGCGACGTACAGGACGGTCACGATCGCCAGCGACGCCAGGATGCCCCTGGGCACGTCGCGCTGCGGCTTCTTGGTTTCCTCGGCCATGGTGGCCACGATGTCGAACCCGATGAACGCGAAGAACACGATCGATGCCCCCGCCAAGACGCCGTAGAGGCCGTAGTGGCTGCTGTGCGCCCCGGTCAGCAGCGACAGCACGGACTGGTTGATGCCCGACGACCCTTGCCCGGCCTCCGGCTTCGGGATGAACGGCGAGTAGTTGGAGCGCTTGATGTAGAAGACCCCGACCAGCACGACGAAAATCACCACCGACACCTTGATGCCGGTGATCACGGCGGAGAATCGGGACGACAGTTTGGTGCCCAGGCCGACCAGGGTCGCGACCACCGCGACGATCAGCAGCGCGCCCCAGTCGAGGCTGACCGATCCGAGTTGGACTGTGCCACCGGCGAATCCGAATACGTTCCCCAGGTAGCTCGACCAGCCCTTGGACACCACGGCGGCCCCGATCGCCAACTCCAGCACCAGGTTCCAACCGATGATCCAGGCCAGAAACTCACCGAAGGTGGCATAGGAGAAGGTGTAGGCGCTGCCCGCCACCGGCAGGGTCGAGGCGAATTCGGCGTAGCACAGGGCCGCCAGCGCGCAGGTGACCGCGGCGATCACGAACGAGATCCAGATTGCCGGTCCGGTGATGTCGCCGGTGGTCGAGGCGGTGACCGTGAAGATGCCGGCGCCGATCACCACCGCGACGCCGAACACGACCAGGTCCCACCAGGTCAACTCCTTGCGCAGCCGGGTCTCCGGCTCGTCGGTGTCGGCGATCGACTGCTCTACCGATTTCGTGCGCCATCGATTTGCCATTCGTCCGCCTTCTGGGCTTACTGGGACCCGTTGGGTCCCGTCGGACCGCACAGTACTGGGTAGTCTGCTCCGCATAGCGGAGAGCGGGGGAAACATGCGGGACCATGCCGCGGTCATCGGGGGAAGCATCGCCGGGCTGTGCGCCGCGCGGGTGCTGTCGGACTTCTACGCGCGAGTCAGCGTGTACGAGCGCGACGAGTTGCCGAGCGCGCCGGCGAACCGCGCGACGGTCCCCCAGGACCGGCACCTGCACATGCTGATGGCCCGCGGCGCGGCGGAGTTCGAGGACCTGTTCCCCGGCCTGCTCGACGACATGGTCGACGCGGGCGTGCCCATACTGGAGAACCGGCCGGATTGCATTCACCTGGGCGCCGCGGGCCATGTCCTGGGGACGGGGCACACGCTGCGCGACGAGTTCACCGCGTACGTGCCCAGCCGCCCGCACCTGGAGTGGCAGGTGCGCCGCCGCGTGGCGGACATCGAGAATGTCGAGATCATCCGCCGCTCGGTCGCCGAGCCGCGGTTCGACGGCGCGCGCCAGCGTGTGACCGGCGTGCTGCTCGACCCGCAGGGGGACGGGGAGCCGGAGTTCGTGCCGGCCGATCTCGTCGTCGACGCCGCCGGCCGGGGCACCCGCCTGCCGGTGTGGTTGGAGCAGTGGGGATTCGAGCGCCCGGTCGAGGCCACCATCGACATCGGCATCAACTACGCGACCCAGCAGTTCCGCATGCCGGAGGGCCTCATCGCCGAGAAGGTGGTGGTGGCCGGGGCGTCTCACGACGAGTCGCTGGGGCTGGGCATGTTGCACTACGAGGACCGGGTCTGGGTGCTGACCACGTTCGGGGTGGCGGGCGCCAAGCCGCCAGCGACGTTCCCGGAGATGCTGGCGCTGGCCGGCAAGCTGCTGCCCGCGCACTTCAATTCCGCTCTGGCGCAGGCCGAACCCGTCGGTGAGCCGGCGTATCACGCGTTTCCGGCCAGCCGGTGGCGCCGCTACCACCGGCTGGACCGCTTCCCGGACGGCATCGTCCCGCTCGGTGACGCCGTCGCGAGCTTCAATCCGACCTTCGGGCAGGGTATGACGATGACGGTGCTGCAGGCCGGTCATCTGCGCCGGGCGCTGCAATCGAATGACCTTGCGCGCGAACTGAATCGGGCCACCGCACGGACGACCTACCCGGTATGGATGATGAACGCGATCGGCGACATCACCTTCCACCACGCCCGGCCCAAGGGGCGGGTGCCGTGGTGGTGGCGGCCGTCCGGCGCGCTGTTCGACCAGTTCCTCGGGGCGGCCGAGACGGATCCCGTTCTGGCCGAATGGTTTTTGCGCCGGTTCTCGCTGCTGGACAGCCTGTACATGGTCCCGCCGCCGCGGATCGTGGGCCGCGCCATGGCGCACAACATGCGGCTGTGGCTGCGCGAGCGCCGGGAAGCCCGGCAACGCCCGCTCACAGCCCTACGGTCGCCCTGAACAGTTTGGCGGGCTCGCGCGCGACGAGGCGGATCGGTCCGTCGTCGGCCGCCACCCAGGCCGCCATTCCGCGTTCCAGCGTGAGCGATCCGGATTTGGCGTGCACCGTCGTGCAGCCCTGGGTGCTCAACAGGATCTGCGGGCCCTCGTGGGCGCAGCCGGCGTCGACCTCGTGGCCGAGGTACTCGCCGTCGAGCGCCAGCAGCGCGACGGCGAACTCGTCGGTCGGCGTCTGGTAAATCTGGCCGAACCCCTCGCGGCGGATGGGTGGGCGCAGCTGCGCCTCGGTGGTGGGCGTGAAGTCCAGCACCCGCAGCAGCTCGGGCACGTCGACGTGCTTGGGGGTGAGCCCGCCGCGTAACACGTTGTCGGAGTTGGCCATCACCTCGACGGCGAAGCCGCGCAGATAGGTGTGCAGGTTGCCGGCCGACACGAAGATGGCCTCGCCCGGGGCCAGGGTGATGCGGTTGAGCAACAACGCCGCCAGCACGCCGGCGTCGCCGGGATAGCGTTCGCCCAGTTCCAGCACCGTCTTGGCCTCGGCCGCGAATTCCGTTGCCCCGGAACTGACGTACTGGATCGCGCCGTCCAGCACGGCGGGCACCAGCACGTCGATGTCGGGCTGCGGAGCGGTGATCCAGGTGGTGAACAGCGCGCGCAGGCCGTCGGCGTCGGACTGGTCGTTCAGCAGGTCGATGTACGGGTCGAGGTCGGAGACGGCCAGCGCGCGGAGCAGCTCGACGGTCCGCGACGCCTGGCGAAACCCGGCCAGCGCCTCGAACGACTGCAGCGCCACCAACAACTCCGGTTTGTGGGAGGTGTCGCGATAGTTGCGGACCGGCGAGTTGACCGGGATGCCCAGGCGCTCCTCGCGCAGGTAGCCCTCGACCGCCTGCTCGGTGCTCGGGTGGGCCTGCAGCGACAGCGGCTCGTCGGCGGCGAGCACCTTGACCAGGAACGGCAGGACGTCCCCGAAGCGGGCGCGCGACCCCGGGCCGAGCTGT
>NZ_LZKK01000314.1 GCF_001672815.1 Mycobacterium sp. E796
TCCAGCACGATGCGCGCCGGTGGCGGCCCTTCGCCGCCGCCCATCACCGAGCCGACCGTGGCGATCGCCTGCAGCGCCGTGAAGATGCCCTCCCCCGTCGCGGTTTTCGGCGCCGGCTTCAACCCGTCGATCGCCGCCTTCACCGCGGCCCGGTTTGTCGTCGGCGGCACCAGCAGGTAGGGCGTGCCCGCGAATCCGACCAGTCCCAGGTTGATGCCCGGCGTCAGCTGGCTGGCGAACTGGCTGGCCGCCTGCTCGGCCGCCTTGAGCCGGTTGGGTTCGACGTCGGTCGCGCGCATCGAGTTCGACATGTCGATGATCAGCACGACGCAGGCGCGGTTGCGCGGGATGCGCATGTCATGCGTAGGCGTGGCCAGGGCGACGGTCAACAGGAACAGCGACAGCAGCGCAACCGCGACGGGAACGTGTCGCCACCACGACTGGGGCACCTCGGCCTCGGTGAAGCGGCGCAGCCGCTGCCGGCGCCGGGCCTGCACCACGACATAGACGGCAAGCAACGCCAGCGGGATCAGACCGAAGAGCAGCAGGCCCGGGCGCTGGAATCCGT
>NZ_LZKK01000315.1 GCF_001672815.1 Mycobacterium sp. E796
GCACTCCGGCGGCGATGCTATCCCCACCATTGCCGCCGCGTCCGATCAAAATCCCGCCCGCCCCGCCGGGCGTCCCCACCCCGTCCGCGTCGGTGGTGCCGTTGGCGCCGTTGCCGATCAGCGGGCGCCCGAACAGCGCGTCGGTGGGCGCATTGATTGCCCCCCGCACGTCTTGCCAGAGCATTTGCAACTGCGACGCGCTAGCCGCCTCGGCGGCCGCATACGCCCCCTTCGCCCCGCTCAAGGCCTGCACGAACTGGGCATGAAACGCCGCCGCTTGAGCGCTGCTCCCTTGAAAGTCGTTGGCGTGCCCGGAAAACAGCGACGCCACCGCCGCCGACACCTCATCTGCGCCGGCGGCCAGCACCCCGGTCGTGGGGGCCGCCGCCGCCGCATTCGCCGCGGTCACCGCCGTACCAATGCGAGACAGATCCGACGCCGCCGACGCCAGGAATTCCGGGACTGCCACCACATACGACATAGCCATCCCTCCGCCCGGGTCGGCACATCGGTAAACCGGATAGACCTAAGACTGTGGCCAAAGCGTAAGCGATCCCGGCCCGACCCTCCAGCGCGAACCAAGCGAGGCGCAATTCTGACGAAACACCCTGCCGCAGGCGCACTCCCGCCTAACTCATCTCTTAGATATTCAGGGCGTTCGCGGCCTGCCGGGCACGGTCGCGGGCCGCCGCCACCTCCGGTGCCGTGGCCAGCGCCACGCCCCGTCCGGCAGACCCGGCGCCTCGCGGGAAGATGCGCAGATCGCTTTCCGGCACCCGCAGCGCGCGGGTCAGCGCGTCGGTGGCCGACGGCCCGCCGTCGGGGCCGGGATTGATCGCGTGGGCGGCGGCCGGCGACATCATCATGGTGTCCACCGGCAGTCCCAGAATGGTCCGGGCCTGCAGTTCGAACGCCGAAAGCCGCTGGCTGCGCAGGGTCACCCAGACGCTTGGGTGCGGGCGCGCGCTGACGTCGGCGAAGTACACCTCGTCGCCCTTGATCATCAACTCGACGCCGAAGAGGCCGCGCCCGCCGAGCGCCTTGACGATGCGCGCGGCGATCGACTTGGCCGCGTCCACGGCGGCCTCGTTCATCTGCTGTGGCTGCCAGGATTCCAGTACGGCGCCGTCGACATCGCGGTGGCCGATGGGCGAGCAGAACTCGATCAGCGGACCGTTCGGGCCCTCGCTGCGCACCACGAGCAGGGTGACGTCGAAGTCGACCTCGACCACGGTCTCGGCCAGCACCCGCCCCGCCGGACTCCCAGCGCGCTGCCAGGCCGGTTCGATGTCGTCGGGCCCGGAGACCACCGAGTGTCCCCGCCCCGACACCGGCTTCACCAGCAGCGGGTAGCCGGCGTGGGCGGCCACGGCCTGCAGTTCGCCGACCGAGCCGGCAAACCAGAACGGCGCGGTGGGCAGCCCCAGCTCGTCGGCGGCCATCCGGCGCAGTGCCTCGCGGTCGGAGGTGAGCCGGACGGTGCGGGCGTTGGGGACCAGTTGGGTGCGCTCCGCGGGCAGGGCCTCGAGAGCTTGGGCGGCGACGGCGTCGGTCGCGGTCACCACGAAGTCCGGGTGGAGTTGTTGGATCGCCCTGGAGAGCTCGCTGCCGTCGGTGAGCGGGAGCGTCAGCGACTGGTCGGCCACGCCGTGTGCGGGCGCATTTGGTTGCCCGTCCGCCGCGACCACCCGCGCGCCCAGGTGGCGCAGCGCGACCGCCAGCTCCCGGCTCAGCTCGCCGGAACCGAGCAGCAGCACCGTCGGCCTACGGTCTTCGGGCGGTTGGGGGGCTGCGGGCGGCGACACGGCGAGCGCGGTCGTCTTGTCGTCCTGTCCTTGGGTCAAGCCGTCAGTCACCGCTCAAGGATAGGTCGGTTCGCGGAACCCTAGGGCTGACTGCCCGCCTCCTCAGCGGCGCGTGCCGCGCCGCATCGTCACCGGGCTAGGGCTGGCCCGGAAGCAGCCGCACCATCAGGCCGTTGGCCTCGGCTAGCACGGCGTCGTCGCCGTCGACCAGTTCCGCCGCGACGAACGCCTTGCGGCCCTCGGTGCTGGTGACGCGTCCGCGCACCAGCAACGGGGTGTCGATCGGCGTGACCTTGCGGTAGTCGACGTGCAGGAAGGCGGTGCGGCTGATCGGACGCCCGGCGGCGTGCGAGATCATCCCGAACATGTGGTCGAACAGCAGCGGCAGCACGCCGCCGTGCACGGCGTGGTTGCCGCCGACGTGAAATCGGCTGAAGTACCCGGTCATCTCGACGCCGTCGGGGGCGTACCGGGTCAACGTCCAGGGCGGCAGCAGCAGGCTGCCCATGCCGGGCAGGTCGGGCGTCCGCCCGGCCGGCGCCTTGCCCTCCTCAGCCGCGAAGGTGCCCAGCACCTCCACCAGCGCGGCGGCGCGGTCGGCGGCGTCATCCCAGACGTCGTCACCGGGGTCGGCGGACACCGCGAGGTCCTGGAGTTGGCGCATGGCCGCGACGAACCGGCCGAATCCGGGGCCGGGGCTGGCCGGGCCGTATTCGGGGAAACCGCCGTGGTGTTCGTACTCCGGATCGAGCGCTTTGGGGTCGGGCTCCGTCACGGGCGGGCCGCCAGGACGTCGCGGCGCACGATGGTCTGCTCGCGCCCGGGGCCGACGCCGATGCACGAAACATGTGCTCCCGCAAGCTCTTCCAGCCGCAACACGTAATCACGCGCCTTGGCCGGCAGGTCGTCGAACTCCCGCGCGTCCGAGATGTCCTCCCACCAGCCGGGCAGCTCCTCGTAGATCGGTTCGGCGCGGGCGAGGTCGCTCTGGGTCATCGGCATGTCGTTGATGCTCGCCCCGTCGATCCGGTAGCCGACGCAGACCGGCACCGTCTCCAGGCTGGACAGCACGTCGAGCTTGGTCAGGAAGAAGTCCGTGATGCCGTTGACGCGGGTGGCGTAGCGGGCGATCACGGCGTCGAACCAGCCGCAGCGCCGGCGCCGCCCCGTGGTGACGCCGAATTCGCCGCCCGTCTTAGACAGGTATTCGCCGTTCTCGTCGAACAGCTCGGTGGGGAACGGGCCGGAGCCGACGCGGGTGGTGTAGGCCTTGAGGATGCCGAGCACGGCGGTGATCCGGGTCGGCCCGATCCCGGAGCCGACGGCCGCGCCCCCCGCAGTCGGATTCGACGACGTGACGTAGGGGTAGGTGCCGTGGTCGACGTCGAGCAGGGTGCCCTGGGAGCCCTCCAGCAGCACCGTTTCGCCGCCCTCGAGCGCGGTGTTGAGCAGCCGCCGGGTGTCGGCGATCCGGTGCCGGAACCCCTCGGCCTGCTGCAGCAGGGCGTCCACCACCTGGTGCGGGTCGAGCGCCTTGCGGTTGTAGATCTTGACCAGGATCTGGTTCTTGAGCTCGAGGGCGGCCTCGACCTTGTGGGTCAGCTGATCGGGGTCGAGCACGTCGGCGACCCGGATGCCCTGGCGGGCGATCTTGTCCTGGTAGCACGGGCCGATGCCGCGGCCGGTGGTGCCGATCTTCTTGTTGCCCATGTAGCGCTCGGTGACCTTGTCGATCGCGACGTGGTAGGGCAGCAGCAGGTGGGCGTCGGCCGAGATCAGCAGCCTGGAGGTGTCGACGCCGCGGTCCTCGAGGCCCTGCAGCTCGTCGAGCAGCACACCGGGATCCACCACCACGCCGTTGCCGATGACATTGGTGACCCCCGGGGTGAGCACCCCCGACGGGATCAGGTGCAGAGCAAAGTGTTCACCGGTGGGCAGGACGACGGTGTGCCCGGCGTTGTTGCCACCCTGATAGCGAACCACCCACTGGACGCGCCCGCCGAGCAGGTCGGTGGCCTTACCTTTGCCCTCGTCGCCCCATTGGGCGCCGATGAGGACGATTGCCGGCATGCCTTGCTCCCGCCTAATCCCACGTGTTCGAGCCTGCTTATTGTGGTCCAGCCGGTGACCCACCCTATCCCAGGAGGTTGCGAGGGTCGCATGAATAGCGTGGGGGTGTTGGTGTTCGGCGGGCGGCGGGTGCCGCGGGCGCTGACCCGGCTGCCGGTCCACTCGGCGGATCTCGACGCCGCGATCGAGCAATACCGGCGGCTGGTGGTCGTCGGCGCCGACGCCGACCTGGCCGCGGTGCTGACCCGGTTGCTGCGTGCCGAGCGGCTCGACGTCGAGGTGGCCTACGTGCCGCCCAGGCGCACCCCGGCCACCCGGGCCTACCGAATCCCGGCCGGACGGCGTGCGGTGCGGCGCGCCCGGCGCGGCTCCGCCCGGCGGGTGACCCTGATCCGCGACGAGACCGGCTCGGTGATCGTCGGCCGCGGGCACTGGCTGCCGGCCGACGGCGCGCGGCTGGTGCACGGCGAGGCCGTCGTCGACGACACCACGGTGTTCGACGGCGACGTCGCCGGTGCGCGGATCGAGCCGACGCTGGCCATGCCCGGCCTGCGGGCCGCGGTACGCAGGGGCCGCTGGGTGTCCGGCCGCGCCGCGCAGCTGGGCAGCACCGGCGTCATCGTCGTGCGCGACGGGGTCGCGGCGCCGCGGGCGGCGCGTCGATCGACGTTCTACCGCAACGTCGAAGGGTGGCTGCTGGTCCGGTAATTTCAAGCGGTGAGCTTTCCCGCCCGGCAACACGAATCGGTGCGGCCCAGCCCGCTCTTCCTTGCCCTGGTCGCGTTGACGGCGGCCGGCGGCGTGCTGGCCTGGCTGGCCGGGTCCAGCGTGCGGCCGCTGTCCTACGCCGGGGTGTTCGTCTTCGTGATCGCCGGCTGGCTGGTCTCGCTGTGCCTGCACGAATTCGGGCACGCGGTGACGGCCTGGCGATTCGGCGACCACGACGTCGCGGTGCGCGGGTATCTGACCCTGGACCCGCGGCGCTACAGCCACCCCGCGCTCTCGCTGCTGCTGCCGATAGTGGTCGTCGCGCTGGGCGGGATCGGCCTGCCCGGCGCGGCGGTGTACGTGCGGACGTGGTTCATGACCCCGGCCCGCCGGACCATGGTGAGCCTGGCGGGGCCGGCGGTCAACCTGGTGCTGGCGGTGCTGCTGCTGGTGGCGACGCGGTTCTTTTTCGACCCGCACCACGCGGTGCTGTGGGCGGGCGTGGCCTTCCTGGGCTTCCTCCAGCTCACCGCGGTGTTGCTGAACCTGCTGCCGGTCCCGGGCCTGGACGGGTACGACGCCCTCGAGCCGCACCTCAGCCCCGAGACGCAGCGAGCGCTGGCCCCGGCCAAGCAGTGGGGCTTTTTCATCCTGCTGTTTCTGCTGTTGGCGGGCAGCCAGTGGTTCTTCGGGGTGGTGCTCTGGCTGTTCGATTTCTCCGGCATCCCGCACTGGCTGGTCGCCGCGGGCAACTCGCTGACCCGATTCTGGAGCGCCTGGATATAACCCTTGCAATATATGCGCGATTACGCATATATTGCTGGCTATGGGCGCCGGCCACAACCACACCCCCGCCGAGAGCGACTCGTCGCGGATGATCCCCCGCATGATCGCCGCCGCGGCGATCCTCGCGGTGTTCTTCGTCGTGGAGCTCACGACCTCGCTGCTGATCAACTCGATCGCGCTGCTGGCCGACGCCGGGCATATGCTCACCGACGTCGTCGCGGTGTTCATGGGACTGGCCGCCGTCATGCTGGCCAAGCGCGGCAGCTCGTCACCCGCGCGCACCTACGGCTGGCATCGCGCCGAGGTGTTCACCGCCGTCGCCAACGCCGGGCTGCTGATCGGGGTGGCCCTGTTCATCCTGTGGGAGGCGGTCCAGCGGCTGAAGGAAACCCCGTCGATTCCGGGCGTGCCGATGATCGTGGTCGCCCTGCTCGGCCTCCTGGCCAACCTCGTGGTCGCCCTGCTGCTGCGGTCGCACTCGGAGAGCAGCCTCGCCGTCAAGGGCGCCTACATGGAGGTGGTCGCCGACAGCGTCGGCAGCCTGGGCGTGCTGATCGCCGGCATCGTCACCGTGACGACGCGCTGGCCGTACGCCGACGTCGTGGTCGCGGTGCTGGTCGCGCTGTGGGTGGCGCCCCGGGCCATCTCGCTGGCCCGCGACGCGCTGCGGATCCTGTCCGAGGCCTCGCCGGCCCACATCGACGTCGAGGAGCTGCGCGGCGCGCTCGGTGCGGTTGACGGCGTCACCGAGGTGCACGACCTACACGTGTGGACGCTGTCGCCCGGCAAGGACATGTGCACCGCGCACCTCACCAGCCACGGCGACTCGGCCCGGGTGCTGGCGGACGCGCGCGCGGTGCTGTCCGCGCGGGGGCTGGATCACGCCACCGTGCAGATCGAGCCGCCGGACCGGCGCGCCGACTGCGAGGAAGGCTTTTAGAGGCCCGCTACAGACCCAAAGCCTGGCGCGCCGCGGGGTCGCAGTCGTCGAGCAGATCCAGGCAGCGCAGGTTCTCGTCGGTCTCGCCGATGGCGTCGGCGGCCTTGGCCAGCGCCGCCACGCACCGCAGGAAGCCGCGGTTGGGCTCGTGCGCGTACGGCACCGGGCCGAAGCCCTTCCAGCCGTTTCGCCGCAGCTGGTCCAGGCCGCGGTGGTAGCCGGTGCGCGCGTACGCGTAGGCGGTGACGGCCTTGTCCTCCGCGAGGGCCTCCTCCGCGAGCGCGGCCCAGGCGACCGACGCCGACGGGTGCGCGGCGGCGACCGCGGTCGGGTTCTCGTTGGCCAGCAGCTCCGCCTCGGCGTCGCTATCGCCAGGCAGCAGAATCGGATCGGGTCCGAGGAGATCTCCCATCGACGTCATGGCGTCTATTTTGCCGTTCCCCCGCGGCGGGTCGCTAAGCTCCCTCTATGCCCAATCCACCCGAACCCGAAGGGGCAGCCGAGGACCAGCCGCTGGTGCCCGTCGACCCCGAGACCGAGACCGTGGTGATCAACAAGGGCGATCAGGACACCGCCGCCGAGGCCGCCGAAGGCCAGCAGCGGGAGCGTCGTTTCACGGCCCCCGGCTTCGACGCGAAGGAGACCCAGGTCATCGCGACGTCGTCCGCGGAGCCTGCCACCGAGGTCATCGCGGCGCCGCCGCCCGGGGAGGCCGCGACGACGCAGCTCGGCGTTCCCTCGAAAGCCGCTGTGCCACAAGCGATTCCGCCGCGGCTGGGGGCAAAGCTGCGGACCACCCGGCAGTTCAACTGGGGCTGGGTGCTGGCGCTGGTGGTGGTCGTGCTGGCGCTGGCGGCGATCGCGATCCTCGGCACCGTGCTGCTGACCCGCGGCAAACACTCGAAAGTGTCTGAGGAAGACCAGGTTCGGCACACGATCCAGCAGTACGACGTCGCGGTGCAGCGGGGCGACCTGACCGCGTTGCGCACCGTCACGTGCGGGACCGTCCGCGACGGATACGTGGATTACGACGAGCACGCGTGGCAGGAGACCTATCAGCGGGTCTCGGCGGCCAAGCAGTACCCGGTGATCGCCAGCATCGACCAGGTCGTCGTCAACGGCCAGCACGCCGAGGCGAACATCACCACGTTCATGGCGTACGACCCGTCGCTGCGTTCGACGCGCAGCCTCGACCTGCAGTACCGCGACGATCAGTGGAAGATCTGCCAGTCCCCCAGCGGCTAATTTCGGTTGCGCGAGCAGACGCAAAAGCCCTCAGAATGGGGGCTTTTGCGTCTGTTCGGCTAGCTTGAGCTCAGCGACTTCCCGGCACAGTGCAGGTCGTTGCAGGCCTCCACGACCCGCTCGCTCATGCCGGCCTCGGCCTTCTTGAGGTAGCTGCGCGGGTCGTAGGCCTTCTTGACGCCCACCTCGCCGTCCACCTTGAGCACGCCGTCGTAGTTGACGAACATGTGGCCCGCGATCGGGCGGGTGAACGCGTACTGGGTGTCGGTGTCGACGTTCATCTTCACCACGCCGTAGCGCAGCGCCTCCTCGATCTCCGACTTCAGCGAACCCGAACCGCCGTGGAACACGAAGTCGAACGGCTTGGCGTCGGCGGGCAGGCCCAGCTTCGCCGCCGCGACCTGCTGGCCCAGCGCCAGCACGTCGGGGCGCAGCTTGACGTTGCCGGGCTTGTAGACGCCGTGCACGTTGCCGAACGTCGCGGCCAGTAGGTACTTGCCGTGCTCGCCGTGGCCCAGCGCGTCGACGGTCCGCTCGAAATCCTCCGGGGTGGAGTAGAGCTTGTCGTTGATCTCGTGGGCGACGCCGTCCTCCTCGCCGCCCACCACCCCGATCTCCACCTCGAGGATGATCTTGGCGGCCGCGGCCTCCTTGAGCAGTTCCTGCGCGATGGCGAGGTTTTCCTCGACCGGCACCGCCGACCCGTCCCACATGTGCGACTGGAACAAAGGATCGCCGCCGGCACTCACACGTTGGGCCGAGATCGCCAGCAGCGGCCGCACGTAGCTGTCCAGCTTGTCCTTGGGGCAGTGGTCGGTGTGCAGCGCGACGTTGATCGGGTATCTGGCCGCGATGCTGCGGGTGAATTCGGCCAGCGCGACGGCGCCGGCCACCATGTCCTTGACGCCCAGGCCGGAGGCGAACTCCGCACCGCCCGTTGAGAACTGGATGATGCCGTCGCTGCCGGCGTCCGCGAAGCCCTTGAGCGCGGCGTTGACGGTCTCCGACGAGGTGCAGTTGATGGCCGGGAAGGCGTACTCGTTCTCCTTGGCGCGTCCGAGCATCTCGGCGTACACCTCGGGCGTGGCGATGGGCATGGGCTCCTCCTGGCGGCTGGGTCCGTCCAGTATCGCAAGCCCGGTATGTTGAAGCATCGTGAGCACCGTGGTGACGGCCCTGCCGAACATCCTCGACCCGATGTACTGGCTGGGCTCGGGCGGCGTCTTCGGGAAAGCGGTGCTGCCCGGGATCCTGGTCATCGTCTTCATCGAGACCGGCTTGCTGTTTCCGCTGCTGCCGGGCGAATCGCTGTTGTTCACCGGCGGGCTGCTGACGGCGCACCCGAACCCGCCGACGAGCATCTGGGTGCTGGCGCCGTCCGTCGCGCTGGTCGCGATACTGGGCGACCAGTGCGGGTACTTCATCGGGCGCCGGATCGGGCCGGCGCTGTTCAGGAAGGAAGATTCCCGGTTCTTCAAGAAGCACTACGTGACGGAGTCGCACGCGTTCTTCGAGAAGTACGGGCCCTGGGCGGTCATCCTCGCCCGCTTCGCGCCGTTCGTGCGCACGTTCGTCCCGGTGGTCGCCGGGGTGTCGTACATGCGCTACCCGGTGTACCTCGGGTTCGACATCGTCGGCGGCATCGCGTGGGGCGGCGGCGTGACGTTGGCGGGCTACTTCCTGGGCACCGTGCCGTTCGTGCACCAGAACCTGGAAAAGATCATCCTGGGCATCCTGTTCGTGTCGCTGATCCCCGCGTTTATCGCCGCCTGGCGCGGCTACCGGGGCCGGCGGCGCGGGACTGCCGCGACGGACGACGACTCAGGACACCCGACTTCTGCGGTACGCAACGAAAGCCTCTAGCAGTTCGGGCCTGTCGATCGAGCTCTGCTGCACGGCCTGGTCCGGCGCGGTCCCGAGCAGGATCCGCTTGATCGGGATCTCCAGCCGCTTGCCGGTCAGCGTTCGCGGAATGCCCGGCACGTCCAGGATGACGTCGGGCACGTGGCGCGGCGAGGCGTGCTGACGGATCTCCGCGACGATCCGCGAGCGCAGCCCCTCGTCGAGCTCGACGCCGTCGGCCAGGGCAACGAACAACGGCATCCAATAGCCGCCGTCGTCCTGCTCGACGCCGACCACCAGGCAGTCGTGCACCTCGGGCATGCGCTCGACCGCCGTGTAGATCTCGGCGCTGCCCATCCGCACGCCCATCCGGTTCAGGGTGGCGTCCGAACGGCCATGCACCACAACGGATCCCCGTTCGCTGATGGTGATCCAGTCGCCGTGGCACCACATGCCCGGGTACTTGTCGAAGTAGGCGGCGCGGTACCGGCTGCCGTCCTGGTCGTTCCAGAAGAACACCGGCATCGAGGGCATCGGCTTGGTCACCACCAGCTCGCCCTCTTCCCCGATGACGGGGTTTCCCTGGCCATTCCACGCTTCGATGGCCGCGCCCAGGCACAGCGACGACAGCTCGCCGGCCTTGACCGGCACGATCGGGCAACCGCCGATGAAGGCCGTACAGACGTCGGTGCCGCCGCTCATCGAGACCACCGGGACGGGCCGGCCGAGCCCCTCCTGCACCCAGCGAAATCCGGACGCGGGCAACGGGGAACCAGTGGATCCCACCGCGCGCACGGCGTCCAGCGGATGCGCCTCACCCGGCCGCAATTCCTGCTTGGCGCAAGCCAATAGGTAGCCCGCGCCCGCGCCGAGGAATGTGACGCCGGCGTCGGCGGCGACCTTCCAGAGCCCGTCGGTGCCGGGATGCGTCGGGCTGCCGTCGTAGAGCACGATCGTCGTGTCGACCAGCAGCCCGGACACCAGGAAGTTCCACATCATCCAGCTGGTCGACGAGTACCACAGGAAGCGGTCGTCCGGGTGCAGATCCAGTTGCAGGGTCAGGTATTTCAGGTGTTCGAGCACCACGCCGCCGTGGCCGTGCACGATGCCCTTCGGCTTGCCCGTCGTTCCCGACGAGAACATCACCCACAGCGGGTGGGCGAACGGGACCGGCGTGATGTCCAGCGGGGCGTCCGCTTCGACGGCTTTGGCCCACGCCACGGCGTCGTCGTCGATCGGCAGCCCGAGGCGCGGCACCACCACGGTGGCCCGCAGCGTCGGCATCGCGGCGCGGATGGTGGCCAGCTCGGCGCGCCGGTCGATGCGCTTGCCGCCGTACACCGACCCGTCGGTGGCCACCAGCACGGCGGGCTCGACCTGGCCCAGCCGGGCGATCACGCCGTCGACGGCCACATCCTGGTTGCACACCGCCCAGATCGCGCCGACGCTTGCGGCGGCCAGGGCGGCGACGACGGCCTCGGGGACGTTGGGCAGGTAGCCGACGACGGCGTCGCCGGGCTGGACACCAAGGTTGCGCAGGTAGGCGGCGAACGCCGCCGTCTCCCGCTGCAGGCGCGCCCACGGCCACTCGGTCGAGCCGTCCTCGCCGACGACGATCATGGCGGGACGTGCGTCGGTGGCGTGCCGGAACACCTCGGTGGCGTAGTTGATCGTGGCGCCGGGAAACCACTCGGCGCCCGGCATGGACCGGTTGCCCAGCACGGCGCTCGGGGGGCTGTCCGCCTGGATGTCGAAGAAATTCCAGACGGCGTCCCAGAACCAGTCGATGTCGTCGACGGACTTGCGCAGGAGCTCGGGGTAGTCGCCGTACTCGCCGCGCCCGGTTTCGGCGAGCCAGGCCATGAAGCGCGTCAGGTTGGCCTCGGCAAGCGTTGCCTCGTCCGGGATCCAGTCGCCATTGAGGTTGCTCATGTCGCGCTCACGGCGGTGACGTTACCTGCGGCCTCCATCAGCATCCAGCCCGATAGCTGAACCGACAGATCGCGCTCGGCGATCTCCGAAGAGTAGACCGCGCCCGCGACGAACTCCGCGTCCTGGCCGGCCTCGGTCCGTTCGGGCGGCAGCTCGGCCTCGCGGTCCCAGAACGGGCCGAACAGCGGCAGCCCGTCCACGGTTTGCCGGTAGTCCCAGGCCGATTTCGCCGACGACAGCACGATGGTGCGCGCGGCGTCGCGGGCCATTGCGTCGTCGGCCGAGTCGCCGGGCAGCGTGGTGGCGACCAGCGCGAGGTAGCGGGCGGTGATGCCGGCGAACAGGCCGCCGTCGCCGCCGCCGGCGCCCCGCAGCACGCCCGAGGGCGCCATGTGCTCGCCGACCGCCGCGACCAGCCGATGCACCCGCGCCTGATGGCGGGCGCGGGCCTCCGCGCCGGTGCGCGCGGCGAGCTCCGTCTCCAGTCCCAACACCACGCCCTGGCAGTAGGTGTACTGGGCGCGGACCAGCGAACCGGCCTTGATGCCGTCGAACACCAGGTGCGTCTCGGGGTCGATCAGCGTGCGGTCGATCCAGTCGCTCATCTGGTCGGCGCGCTGCAGGTGGTCGCCATAGCGGGCGAGGAAGATGCCGGCCGGGCCGTTGGCGGGGGCGTTGAAGAACTTGTCCTGCTTGCGCCACGGGATGCCGCCGCCGTCGTCGGGCGCCCAGGCCCTGACGAACTGGTCGGCCAGCTTCGGCAGCGCGCGGCGGCGCGTGACGCCGGCGATCCGGGCGGCGCGTTCCAGCGCCAGCGCCAGCCAGGCCATGTCGTCGTAATAGCTGTTGGTCCAGCGGAGGTTGTTGCGCAACCGGTGCGAGCGGACCTGTCGATCGATCATGGTGCGCCGGTGCGGTTGCGGGTCGCGCAACTGCGCGTCGAGGAGGCAGTCAAGCAGGTGCGCCTGCCACCAGTAATGCCAGGTGCCGAACAGCCGGTCTTTGCGGGCCGCCGGCCAGGCCACCACCCCGAGCTGCGTCGCCGGCAGCGCCCACAACCGCTTCAGGTGGCGTTGCGCGACAGCCGCTTCGGAGCTGGCCGCCCGGTTGGCCCAGAGCTGATCCATACCTGACGATCCTGCCCTAGCGCCCCGGCGGAGGATGCTGGAGTCCATGCGAAGACTGACGGTCAATGGGCGGCGCCACGAGATCGACGCCGAGGACGACACACCGCTGCTGTACGTGTTGCGCAACCACCTGGGTTTGAAGGGGACGCGGTTCGGTTGCGGGGTGGGGTTGTGCGGCGCGTGTTTTGCCCTGGCCGACGGCCGTCCCATCTACTCGTGCGACACCCCGCTGTGGTCGGTGGGTGACCGGTCGATCCGCACGGTCGAGGGGCTCGGCGACGACGGCGAGCCGCACCCGGTTTCGCGCGCTCTGATCGCGCTGCAGGCGGCGCAGTGCGGGTATTGCATGTCGGGCATCGTGGTCGCGGCCGCGGCGCTGCTGGCCGACAACCCCGACCCGACGGAGGCCGAGGTGCGCGCGGCGTTGGACCCCAACCTGTGTCGCTGCGGCTCGCATAACCGGGTGGTGGCGGCGGTGCTGAGCGCCGGGGCCGAGCTGCGGGGGTCCACGGATGAATGACCTGCCGGAGTCGCTGTTGGCCAATCCCGTTCTGGGCGAATGGGTTCGGATCGGCCCGGACGGCGTCGTGGAGGTACGCTCCGGCAAGGTCGAGCTGGGCCAGGGCGTGCTGACGGCGCTGGCGCAGATCGCCGCCGAGGAACTCGACGTCGACATCGCCCGGGTGCGGATGACCGCCGCCGCGACCGATCGCAGCCCCGACGAGGGCTTTACCGCCGGGAGCCGCTCGATCCAGCAGTCGGGCGCGGCGCTGCGCCAGGCGTGCGCCGAGGCGCGGGCGGTTTACGTGGAGGCCGCGGCGGCCAAGCTGGCCGTGCCACCCGACGAGCTGGACGTCGACGACGGCGAGATCACCGGCCCGCACGGTGTGGCGACGAGTTACTGGGAGCTCGCCGACGACGCGCTGCTGGATCGGGCGGCCACCGGCGCGGCGGCGCCCAAGCCGGAGTCGACGTACGCGGTGGTCGGCACCGACGTCGCGCGGCTGGACCTGCCCGACAAGCTGACCGGGCGGCCGCGCTACCTGCACGACCTGGTTCTGGACGGCCAGCTGTACGGCCGGGTTGTTCGCCCGCCGTCGCGCGGGGCGACGCTGCGTGACGTCGACACCGGCCCGACCCAGGCGATGCCGGGCGTGCTCACCGTGGTGCGAGACGGCGAGTTCCTGGGGGTGATCGCGGAACGGGAGGAGGTCGCGGTGCGCGCGGCCGAGCGGCTGCGCGGCGACGCCTCCTGGGATCGGCGGCCGACGCTGCCCGACGAGGACGACCTGCCGTCGTTCCTGGTGTCGGCGGCGGCCGAGACATCGGTCCTGGCGTCGAAAGAGGCTGGGGTGCAGGTTAGTTCGACGTATTCGCATTCGGCGCGCTACCACCGCCCGTACCTGGCGCACGGGTCGATCGGCCCGTCGGCGGCGGCGGCGCTGTCTCACCCGGACGGCCGACTGGAGGTCTGGTCGCACAGCCAGGGCGTGCATGTGCTGCGGCGCGAATTGGCTTCCGCGCTCGGCCTTTCGGCCGATCGGGTGGTGGTGCGCCACGTCGAGGGGGCCGGGTGCTACGGGCACAACGGCGCCGACGACGCCGCCATGGACGCCGCGCTGCTGGCCCAAGCGGTGCCCGGGCGTCCGGTGCACGTGGTCTGGTCGCGCGCCGACGAATTGGCCTGGGCGCCTTTCGGTCCCGCCGCCGTCGTGGAGATCGTCGCCGACTGCGGCGACGACGGCGGCGTGGTGGACTGGCGCCACGAAATCTGGAGCGGCAGCTACATGGGCCGCCCGGGGACGACGCCGACGTCGGCGTTGCTGGCGGCGAGCGAGCGCGCCGGTGGCGAGCCGATCCGCGCGGGCGGCGAGCCGCCGGTCGAGTGGGGCGGCGGCACCGGCCGCAATTCGGTGCCGGGCTACGACTTTGCGTCCTACCGGGTGATCAACCACCTGTTGACCGAGATGCCGCTGCGCACCTCGGCGCTGCGCTCGCTGGGCGCCTTCGTCAATGTCTTTGCCGCGGAGTCGTTCATGGACGAGTTGGCCGTGGCCGCGGGCCGGGATCCCGTCGAGTTCCGGTTGGCGCACCTGTCGGATCCGCGCGGGCGGGCGGTGCTGCGGGCCGCGGCTTTGCGGGCCGCCTGGGAATCGTGGGCGCCACGGGAGGCCGTCGGTCGCGGCATCGGGTATGCGCGGTACAAGAATTCGGCCGCCTACTGCGCGGTGGTGGCCGAGGTCGAGGCGGTCGAGCAGGTCCGGGTGCGGCGGCTGGTGATCGCGGTCGATGCCGGGCTGATCATCAACCCCGACGGCGCGGCCAACCAGATCGAGGGCGGCGCGATCCAGGCCACCAGCTGGACGCTCAAGGAGCGGGTGCGGTTCGACGAGTTCAACGTCACCAGCGACACCTGGGAGACCTATCCCGTCCTGCGGTTCTCCGAGGTGCCGGCGGTCGATGTCGAATTGGTTGCCGGACAAGGGAATCCGCCGTTAGGGATCGGCGAGTGCGCCCAGGGCCCGACGGCCGCCGCGATCGCCAACGCGGTGTACGACGCGCTCGGCGTGCGGGTGCGCTCGCTGCCGCTGACGGCCGAGCAGCTCATCGCCGCGATCGATTAGGCCGCTCACCTCAGTTGCGGAAAGCCGAGGCTACGGCTGATGGTCAGCGCTGCCGTACGCACCGCCGACGCCACACGGGCGGGCTGCATGCGGCCGGCCGGCCCGGTCACCGACAGGCCGGCCACCCCACGGTGGCCGTCGCGGCCGACGTAGCTCTCGACCACGATCGGCGCGGCAACGCATACGATGCCGGCGGTCCATTCTTGACGGTCGTAAGCCAGCCCGGCATCCCTTATCTTTTCCAGCTCGCGCGCCAAGCGCCGCGGATCGGTGATCGTGGCACCGGTGCGCTGCGGCATCGGTTCGGCGAGTGTACGCGCCGCGGTGGACTCGTGGCTGAAGGCCAGGATCACTTTGCCCAGTGCGGTGCAGTAAGCGGGCAACCAGGATCCGATGGACTGGGATGCCTGCGTTGCGCCGCGGCCGGTCAGCCTTTCGATGCAGAGGACTCCGGTTCCCTCGAGGACGCCGAGATGCACAGTTTCGCCTGTCGCGGTGACCAGGTCGGACATGAAGGGTCTCGCGCTCGTTCGCAGGCGGCGCGAGGCCGGAACTTGCTGGCCGAGTTCGAATACGTGTAGTCCCAACCGGTATCCGTAGGCGCCGCGCTCCAGCATCCGGTGTGCCAGCAGATCGGAAGCCAGCCGATGAACGGTTGCCTTCTTGATACCGGTCAGCCTGGCCAACTCGGTCAGGCCGACCTCACCCGGTGAGGCTGCGACCGCGTCCATGATCAGCAGCAGCCTGTCGCTGACGGTGCGCTGCTCCTCGGCTTCTTCGGCACTCAGCCGCATTCGCGCAGAATACCTCTAAGTCTCACAACCCTTTTGCCGCAAGCCACTGCAGGACGACGTCGGCCACCTCTTTCCAGCCGTTGTCGATGGTCAGCGAGTGCCCGCGGCCCTTGAAAATGTGCAACTCGGTGTCCGAGTGCCCCTTCGCGTAGAGCCGATAGGTCGCCTTGGTGACCTTCAGCGGGACCACGTGGTCGTCGGTGCCGGAGGTCAACAGCAGCGGGCCACGGTCGGTGTTGCCGATGTCGACCTTGGCCGGCGAGTGGCTCGAGAAGTTGGCGGCAGCGCCCTGGAAGAGCGGCCGCCCGGGGCCGGGGATGCTGACCGCTGCGTGCAGGGCGTCGGATTCCTCCCGTGTCAACTTGTTTCCGAACGCGTAGTGGAACTGCTTGGGGGTCAGCGCCACGGTCTTGTGGCGGGTACCCGGGTGGCCCAGGATCGGGAACCCCGAGCGCACCTGTGCCAGCGGCACCACCTTGACGCCCTTGATGGGTGCCGGGTCGATCGCGGCCGCGGCGGCGGCCAGGCCGGTGTCGAGCAGCAGCTGCGCGATCAGGCCCCCGAAGGAGTGCCCGATAACGATCGGCTTCGGCTCGGAGGAGCGGATGAGACCGGCGTAGTGCTCGACGATTTCGGCGATCCCGACGTCGTTGAGTGCAGCGGGATTGCGGCGGGTCTCGGCCACCGTCGGGCCGTCACCGGGCCACCCGGGCGCCAGGGCGGAATAGCCGTAGCTCTCGAAGAGCTCCAGCCACGGCCCCCAGGCGGCCGAGTGAATCCACAGTCCGTGCACGAAGACGACCGGGTGGTGCTTTCGGGGTGCTGCCATGTTGTGTCCTTCGATGTCGGGTGCCGCGATCGGTTCAGCGGTCAAGGAATTGGGCTATGTCCTCGGCGAATTCGCCGTGGTGTTGGAAAAGGAAGCCGTGCGCGGCGTCGGGGTAGATCTTCACGGTCGCGTCGGCCAGCAGGCCGCCGAGCAGGTGGCTGTAGCGCGGCAGGATCATCCGGTCGCTGTCTCCGTTGGCGACCAGGACCGGCTGGGTGATGGCCGCGAGCCGTTGCAGCATCGCGTGATTCGGGATGCCCCACTGCACCACCGCGTCGTAGTGCGCCATGCGGGTGGCCCAGTCGGTGGGTTCGTCGCGGTCCTCGGTGCGGGCGAAGATGCGGCCGAGGAACTCGGCGCCCGCGGCTCGGCTTTGGTCGGTGGCGGTGAAAAAGACGTGCAAAAGTCCGTTCGCGGTCGTCTCGACGCCACCGACCGCGTCGATGATGTCGGGAGCCCAGCCGTGCATTCCCGCCGCACCCTGCGGTGCGGTGGCCGCCAACACGATTCGGCCGACCAGATCGGGCCGAATCAACGCCATCTCCTGGGCCACGAAGCCGCCGAGGGAAAAGCCCAGCAGGTCAACCCGATCCAGGTCCAACGCGGACAGGAACGTAAGGGCGTCGTGGGCCATCTGCGTCACCGACGATGGCACCACACCCGTGCTGGCGCCGACCCCGACGTTATCGAATGCGATCACCTCGCGGCCGGAGGCCAGGGCGTCCAGCAGCGCGGGGTCCCAATTGTCGAGGTTGCCGCGGAAATGTTGCAGCAACACCAGCGGGCGCTCCGCGGGATTGCCGAAGCTCCGGTACCGGTATTCAATGCCATTAACGCCCAACACTTTCGATGTGGTGACGCTCTGATAGCTGGTCATGTGTCTCAGCATCACCGTTGCCGAGGACGGTTTCACCGGAGCGGTCCGCCCAGTGGACCGCTCCTACGAGTCCAGGTCGGCGAGCAGCTCGCGCAGACCCGTCAGGGCCGCGGCCATCGAGCTGGCCAGCGGCTGGAAATCACCCTGCGCCGCAGGCGGATTGAGCCACACCACCATGGCCGCGAACCGCAGGAATTGCCGCTACTTCCGCCACTTAGTATGATCAAAACGATATATAGTTTACTGTTTGTACCATGTCGATCGATTCCGCGTACCGCAGGCCCGATTTTCGGCTGGCTCCCAGTCCTTCGGCTGAGTCGCATGCGTTCTGGACCGGCGGTGCACATGGTCAGCTAATGATTTGCCATTGCTCCGCGTGCGGGCACTTCTTTCACCCGCCGGGACCGGCGTGCTGGCGCTGCCGTAGCACCGATGTCGGCCCAAAACCGGTGTCCGGACGAGCCACCGTGGCCGCATACACCGTGAACCGCCAACCCTGGATCCCTGGTTTGGATCCGCCTTACATCGTCGCCATGGTGGAACTCGAGGAGGAGCACGACGTCCGACTCATCACCAACGTGGTCGACGTATCGCCGGACGACATCCACATCGGCCTGCCGGTCGAGGTCTTCTTCGAGGATTGGACCGAATCCTCGGGCGATCCGGACAGCCGTGTTTGGCTGCCGCTATTCCGGCCGGCGCGGTCGACCTGACACGTGCAGCCCCGCCGAGATGATGAAGGACAATTCATCGATGATCTCTTCTGCGCTTGGCACCTCTTTATCGGAGGGATAGGTGTTCCGAAGAAAGGTCGCGGCAACGCCGACAAACAACATCAATAGCCGCAGCTCCAAGGCTGGCGACGAGGTCCGCAGACCCTGCGCCGAAAGATAACGTTCCATCGGTGCCACCATCGGGTCGAGCGTCGCGCTGACACGGGCCCGCACACGATCGAGTTCGTTGCCCGGTGACTCATCGGCGAACACGTGCACCATCGCACGCGCGATCGACTGATTGCTCGACATGAACTCAAAGAATCCCGTGGTGAACCGACGAACCAGTCGATCGTGGTCCATCCCTGTCAGGGCGTCGTCGGTGAGCCACCGCTGATGCAGCCCGCCGACAGCGTCCAGCAGAGGGGTCACCACGGCGTCGAAGAACAGCTTTTCCTTGTTGTCGAAGTATCGGAAGATCAGATCGTGCGAAACCCCGGCGCGCGAAGCGATTTCGCGCGTCGTGGCGCCGTATCCTCGTTCTGCGAACACCTCACGGGCGGCCGCCTGGATCAATCCGGGAGCGCTCCCACGACGGGCACGTTGACCTTGACCAGCCATCGTCCGCTCAGAGCCAGAGGTACATTCCGGCGAGAACCATCCACAAGATGATGCAATACGCCTCGAAAGGTGCCCGCAGCATGAGCGGCGCGTCGCGCAGTTCCATGAAGTCGAGCCCGACAAACCGGACCTTGACCACCGCCAGCCCCAGCACGACCACTGCGACTGTCGAACCGACTCCGTGGTCCGCGCCCAGCGCCGACGACAATATCGTCACCATGACAAGCACGAACCACACGAGGGTGGAGCGCGCGCGTAGCAGTGCGAGGGTCATCGGTCAGCTCACCAGATAGAGCAACGCGAACAGGACTATCCACAATAGGTCGACGAGGTGCCAGAAGCAGGCGCCGCCTTCGACGACGGCCATCCGCGTCGCGCTGAGGCTGCTGCGGCGTGCTTGTGTCAGCAGCAGGATGAGCACGCCGACGCCGATCAGCACGTGGAAGAGGTGCAGGCCGGTCAGGATGAAGAAGTAGAGGTAGAAGTTGTTCTCGGTCGGGACGTGGCCGGCGGTGACCTTGGCCGTGTATTCGACGGCCTTGAGTCCGATGAAAATGAGACCGCAGACCAGCGCCCCTGCGAGCAGCAATTGCGCGGCTCCGCGTCGGGACTGCCGGATTGCGCGAACAGCGGTCACCACGAGCAGCGAGCTGGTCAGCAGGACCAGGGTGTTCGTCAGGCCGATGGCGATGCTGAGCGTCTGCCGCGACGTGTCAAACAGCTCGGGCGCCCGCGCGCGCTGGTACATGAACGTCGCAAAGAAGGCCCCGAAGACCACCATGTCGCCGAACAGGAAGATCCATACACCGGGTTCGCCGGGAACATGCGTGGTCGGCCGGGCGCTGGAATGCTCACCGACGGACGACCGCAGGGACGTCAGACTCACGCCGCGGGTTCCCATTCTTGGTTCGCGGCGCGCTCTTCCCGTTCGGCGGCTTCGACGTCGACCGCTTTGGTGAGCATGATCGCGGTCACGATCATCCAGATGCAGAACACGGTCAGGGGAATCCAGAAGGCGAACATGCCGTTCCACGCCAGCGGCCCCGTCTTGAACAGGTAGATGGCGCATCCCGGAACGCCGAGCACTGCATACCAGATGTTGAAGTATCCGAACCACCGCGGGAAGCTCGGCACCCGCCGCCTGTCGATGAACACGCAGAACGCCAGGATTACCACCTGTGTGATCAACGGGCCGACCAGCCCGACGAAGATGAACCAGAACATGTCATTGAGCGCCTGTGTCACATCGGGATTGCGCTCGGGGCGGTACGCGGCCACCACGGCGAACAGCGCGCACAGTGAAAAGCCGAACGGGAAGGTCACGCTCAGCAACAGCTGGGTCAATGACATGACGCCCCAATAACCTTCGATCCGGCGCACCTGGCGCGACAGTAGCGCGAAGAACGGCGCGAAGAGCCAAGCGAACAGGATCATCAGTGCGAGACCGATGCGGATGCGCAGTTCGTTGTCGCTGTAGATCCGGGCCGTCTGCTCGGCGGTGAGGGCTGGGCTCATCGGAGGGATGAGTCCTGCGATGAACCAGAACATCACGAGGAAACCGCCCAGCATGGCCACTCCGAGCCATGCCGAGGCCTTTTCGATTGTCACGTGCATGGCGGCTCCTCACGCCGAGGTTGCGATGAGGTGACGTTATCGGCCATTCACGCAGTTAGTCAATCATTGATCCACTAAGCTGAAAAGCGGCTGCCCACAACGCCGGTAATTCGTTGACGCGGAATGTCAGCGCGCTTAGCGTCACCCTGGGCGACCTAGTCGAATTGGTTATCGCCGAGGGCTCGAGGAGTGCACAGTGACCCACACAGTCGGCTTCATCGGAGCCGGTCAGTTAGGTGAGCCCATGGTGCTGCGCCTGCTTGAGGCCGGGGTGCCCGTCACGACGTACGCGAGGCGGCCCGAGGTACGCGATCGCCTGGCAGCACGCGGCGCCCGGCTTGCCGCTTCGGTTGCTGAACTCGCCACCAGCAGCGACATTCTGATCTCGTGCTTGTTCTCCGACGCACAACTCATGGAAATCGGATCGGGGCCCGACGGCTTTATCGCCAACGCAAAGCGCGGCGCCATTTTCATCTCCCACACCACCGGAACGCTGACCACGCTCGAGCGCCTGGGTGATCATCCATCCGCGCCCACGGTCCTCGATGCGCCGGTCAGCGGCACCGCCGACGACATCGCCGCCGGCACCCTCACCGTACTGATCGGCGGGCCGACCGAGGCGGTGCAATTGGTGTCGCCAGTACTAGCGGCGTACGCGGACCCGATCGTCCCCACCGGCGAACTGGGTAGCGCCTTGGCGCTGAAACTCATCAACAACGTGCTCTTCACCGCGAACGCCCAGCTGGTCGCCGCCGCAACAGAATTGGGCGCGTCGATGGGTGTCGCCCCCGATGCCCTGCTCGCCGCACTCCAGGTATGCAGCGCGGGAAGTCGCGTCGCCACACACATTCAGCAGATCGGCGGCATAGAGCCGTTCACCGAGATCGCGGGATCTTTCCTTCGCAAGGACGTGGCCGCGTGCCTGGAGGCCGCCGCGCAGGCGGGTGCCGATCTGGGTCTGCTCGGCGATGTCGTCGCCACCGGGCCCCTGCCACTCAAACCCGTTGGAGCGAAATGACGCAGAAGACAAGAGGCGCGTCAATGACCGATCTGGAGACGAACCCATCCGACTCCCGCGCCAATAAGCGCGCTCCGCGGTTCCGCTGAGGACTTCAGATGCCGCTCCCCGATCTCGTTCTCGTCCATGGCGGCGAGCATGCGGGCGACTGCTGGGATCTGACCGTCGCGGAGTTGCGCCGCCAGGAACCAGAACTCCGCATCCTCGCAGTCGACCTTCCCGGTCACGGCTCGAAGCCGGGTGACCTGGCGGCGGCCACCGTCGGCGCCTGGGTGGACTCCGTGGTCGCCGATATCGATGATGCGGGTTTCGGCGAGACGGTGATCGTCGGCCACTCGATGGCGGGAGTGACGGTGCCCGGAGTGGTGGCCCGGATCGGGTCGTCGCGCGTCCGTGAGATGGTTTTGGCGGCGGCTTTCGTGCCTCGTCAGGGGGAAGCGATCGTGGACACGCTCGACGGTCCACTGGCATGGTTCGCCCGGCGCGGCGCTGGGAGAGGAAAGCCGCGGAAAGTCCCGGCTTTCGCTGCGCGCTATGCGTTCTGCAATGGCATGACAAGAGAGCAGCGCGAATTCGCGATGTCGCGGCTGTACCCCGAGGCGGTGACGATCGTGATTGAACCGGTGGACCGCCGTGACCTGCCGGCGGACATACCGCGCACCTGGATTCTCACCACACGCGACCGCGCGCTGTCAGTAGCGTCTCAGCGGCGCAGTATCGACGCGCTCGGCGGGGTACAGACCACGGTCGAGGTCGACACGTGCCATGACCTGATGATCAGTCACCCGATTCGTACAGCGCAGATCCTTCTCGACCGGTGCCGCCAGTACGAGAAAATAGTCGGGTGATCGCGCCGTCGGATTGCAGTGGGTTGGCCACCACCTTCAACGAAGGGGCGTTAGTCCTCTTCGAGCACAAGCGCCATTTCTGGGCAGGCCGCGACGCCGTCGCGCGTCTTGCGCTCGTCTTGCGGCTTGACTTCGTGTTCCTCCACTGTGCTGTAACCGGAGTCGTCGATCGGAAACAACTCCGGATCGACGGCATAGCACTGCGCATGCCCCACACACCTGGACTGCTCGAGACGGACTTTCATGATGCTTCCTCGCTTCTGTGCCGTGTTTCGACGTAGGTCCTGAGCCGCTTCTTGTCAATTTTTCCGCTGGCCAGGGTCGGCAGTTCGTCCACGGTCACCAGCCGTCGCGGGATCTTGTAACCGGCCAACCGCGCGCGGACGCTGTCTTGCACCGTTTTCAGCGTGACCGATGCGCCAGGCTTGACGGTGACGACGGCACAGACGGTTTCGCCCCACTTGTCATCGGGCGTCCCGATCACCGCGCAGGATGCGATGCCCTCGACCCGGCTCACGGCATCCTCGACTTCCGGCGTGTAGACGTTCTCACCACCGGTGATGATCACGTCCTTCTTGCGATCGACCAGATAGAGCAGCCCACGCTCGTCGAATGAGCCGATGTCACCGGTGTGGCACCAACCGTCACGCAACGTGGCCAGCGTGGCTGCATGATCGTCCCAGTAGCCGCGAAAACACGAGTTTGATTGCACAGCAATCTCGCCCGGCTCACCGACCGGCAGGTCAGCGCCGTCGTCCCCGACGATCCGGACCCGAAAGCCCGGAAACGGGAACCCAACGGATCGCAGGACGTCCGATCCGTCGACCGTGTGCAGTTCGCGGGGCAGTCCGGAGACGATCACCTCGGTCTGCCCGTATAGGTTCAGAAACCCGGCGGATGGGATCATCGCCATCGCCCGCTCAAGGACGCCTAAGGGCATCGGCGCGGCGGAGTAGACGATCGTCTTCAGCGATTCGACATTCCGGGCGTCGGTCACCGCGTCCAGCAGCGCTCCCAGCATCACCGGCGCCAGGTGCAGGAGTGTGATGCGCTCCTCGCAGACAAGACGAATCGCGTCGGTCGGATCAAACTGATGCTGCAACAACACCGTTCCACCACGGGCATGCAATCCTGCGATGATCGCCATGGCGCCGACGTGGAACATCGGCATGTTGACCAATCCGCGATCGCCTGAGCCCGTGCACATCTCGGCGTTCATAGTGAACGCGACTCGTCGCTGCTCTCGCTGGCCAAGGATGCAGCATTTCGCTGCACCGGTGGTGCCGCTGGTGAAGATCAGATAGGCGATGTCGTCGGGTTGTGCACGCAGCACCGGTTCGCCGCCGGCGCCACTGGCGACAAAGTCTTCGAAACTCACCATCCCGCAATGGTCTTGGCCGCCGATGCATACCAGAACCGGCTGAAACTGCAGTTCATGCGCGAGGTCAGAGACCATGGGCGCGAACTCGTCCGCGACGAACACTATCGATGGCCGCACGCGTGCCAGCGCGTCGCGCACCTCATCACGCAACCACCGAAAGTTGACGGTCGCCATGATGATCCCGCTCAGCTGACAGGCAGCCATCACCTCGCCGAACTCGACGCTGTTGCGGCCCAGTATCGCGATGCGGTCCTGACGTCGCACACCGGCAGACACCATCGCGGAGATCAGTCGCACAGCGTGCTCACGCAGCGCCCCATGGGTGATTTCGCGGTCACCTTGACGGTATGCGATCACATCGGGGAAACGTCGGGCATTGTCGGTGACGATGTCGCCCAACGTCATCGACGCCTCGCCCGGTTCGGACAGCACGTTACCGGCTGCTCAACAACATCGATCCGGCGACCGGCCCGCCGCCCACCCCCACGGCGACCACTTCGGGAGTCCTTGGCGCCTGCCGGTCGCCAGCCTCGCCCCACATCTGCACACAGGCCTCGTGCAGGAACCCCATGCCGTGCAGTCGCCCACCCGACAGCTGCCCGCCGCTGGTGTTGATGGGTAGTTCTCCGTCAAGCGCGATGCGCTCGCCGCCCTCGATGAACTCCCCGGCCTTGCCGTGCTCGCAGAAGCCCAGTGCTTCCAGCCACATCACGGTCAGGAAAGAGAAGCCGTCGTAGATCTGCGCCATGTCAACATCGCTAGGCGTCAATGTCGTGTTCTGCCAGATGGTTTCGGATGAATCGTGGGCGGCCATCGTGGTGAGGTCAGAACGCTGATCCCAGGTCGCACGCTCGAACATGCCGGGCCCGACGGACTCCACCGTCAACGGGTGGCGAGGCAGTCCCTTCGCGGCGTCGCGGCGCGAGATGATGACGGCCGTGGCTCCGTCGCAGGGAACGTCGCAGTCGTAAAGGCATAGTGGTTCGGAGATCATTCGCGCGCCGAGGTAGTCGTCCATCGTTATCGGCTCACGGTAGATGGCCTCGGGGTTCAGTCCGGCGTTGCGGCGGGCGTTGATCGCGATCGCACCGAGTTGTTCTCGGGTCATGCCGTAGTCATGCATGTACCGCTGCGCGGGAATGGCGAGCCAGTTGGCCGCGGACAACGCGCCGAACGGCGCGACCCACTCCAGGTGGCGAGGCAGCTTGCCGCCCCCGAACAACACCGACGCCCTGCCACCGCCGCCCTGCTGGGCCGCGGTGGATTCCCACACCGACCTGAACACCACGACGTGGTTCGCCAGTCCCAGTGCGACCGCCATGCATGCCTCAATAGCCGGGCCGATCTGTCCGGCGGTCTCGAAACTGGACATATACCAACGGCACCGCAGCCCTAGCGCGTTGCGTACGTCTTGAACACCGGCGCCCGAAAATCCGGGATCGGGCACTCCGGGCCCGGGGTAGCTGGCGATACCGTCGATGTCGTCGACGTCGAGCCCGGCGTCGGCGATCGCACGCAGCACCGCCTCCAGCGTCAGGTCCAGGCCGGTCCGGCCCAACCGGCGGCCGACCTGCGACTTGCCTGCACCGGTCAGGACCGCCTTGCCGTCGAAGGGACCACCGCTCATCAAAACACATACCTGGCGATCAACTCGGCGACGGCGGCGGGCTTCTGCGACCCGTCGATCTCGACGGTATGCCGGACGGTGAGGTTGACGGTGTCGTCACCGGCATTAATCGCATCGATGAGTTCCGAGCGCACCCGCACCCGACTGCCGGGCGTCACCGGCGCCAGGAACCGGACCTTGTTCAGCCCGTAGTTGATGCCCATCCTGGCGTTCTCCACGCGGTAATTGTCCTTGCTCAGGCCCGGAATGAGCGACAGGGTCAGAAAGCCATGGGCAATGGTCGCGCCGTAGGGGCTTTCGGTTTTCGCGCGCTCCACATCGACGTGGATCCACTGATGGTCCAGGGTCACGTCGGCGAATTCGTCGATTCGCGATTGATCCACGTCGAACCACCGGCTGACCCCGAGTTCGGCGCCAACCGCCGCGACCGCCTCGTCGACCGATCCGATCGTCTTCATTCCCACTCCCGTCAGCTCGCCAATACAGATATCTATTTAACGGTATACTCTGGGCGCGAACCAAGGCACCCAATCGGCTGCCCGTCCGACGACCTTTCGGGAGACACATGACGTCGACGACGTCGCGCGCCGCCATCGTGGCGGCCGCCCGCACCCCCATCGGCACCGCCCGCAAAGGGACGCTGGCCCACATGCCCGCTACCGAGTTGGCCAAACCGGTCGTCGCCGCGGTTATCGAACGATCAGGATTTGATGCAGCCAAGTTCGACGACCTGGTGCTCGCCGAGAGCCTGCAGGGTGGCGGGGACAGCGCCCGCTACGTCGCCGTCGATCTTGGCCTGACCGGCATTCCCGGGATGGCGGTCAACCGGCAATGCGCATCGAGCCTCTCGGCGGTCGCGGTGGCCGCCGGACAGATTGCGGCGGGGATGAGCCGAGCGATCCTGGCCGGCGGGATGGAGTCGTGTTCGACAACGCCGCTGCTGCGGAAGCGCAAGCCGTTCACCACGGGTAAGTCGCCGGACGACTACGAGGACCCCTGGTTCCCGCTGTCACACCCGCCGACCGCGGATGCCCCCGCACTCGACATGTCGATCACGGTGGCGCACAACTGCGCGGTCCAGTACGGCCTGTCGCGCAAGGACCAAGACGAGTGGGCGCTGCGCAGCCACCAGCGCGCGGTGAAGGCGATCGACGCCGGCTCCTTCGTCGACGAGATCGTGCCGCTTCAGGTTCCGCAGGCCGACGGATCGACGGTCACCTTCGCCCAAGACGAACACCCACGCCGCGACACCACCCTCGAGACGCTGTCCGGACTGAACGTGCTGCACCCCGAGATCGAGGGATTTACGGTCACTGCAGGGAATTCGTCGGGGATCAACGACGCGGCGGCGGTGGTCGCACTGGCCAGGCCGGACACCGACCGGGACGCGTTGGCCAACGTGCTGTCGTGGAGTTCGGTCGGCGTGCCGCCGAATCGGACCGGGAGCGGACCGATCTCGGCCATCCCGAAAGCGTTGGAGTTGGCGGGCCGCAAAGTCGAGGACGTGGCGCTGTTCGAGATCAACGAGGCGTTCGCCGCTCAGGCGGTGGCATGCGCACGCGAACTGGGCCTCAACGAGGAAATCGTCAACGTCTACGGATCCGGCATCAGCCTGGGCCATCCGATCGCCGCGACGGGCGCGCGGATGGTGACATCAGCGATCTACGAGCTCCGCCGCCGCGGCGGCGGCATCGGCGTGCTGTCGATGTGCGCGGGCGGCGGAATGGGAGCAGCAATGGTTATCGAGGTGGCATGACATGACTCAATTCATCGCAGACAACCTTTTCCGGATCGACGGCGAACGTGCCGTGCTCCTTGGGTCGCGCCGTAGGTCGACCGGCGTGCTGAAATTTCCGGCGGAGCGCGCGGAGCTGTTCGACGCGAATCCCGACGTTCGGGCCGACATCGAACCGATCGAGTTGCCGACGGAAGGAACGCTTTTCACATTCACGACGCAGGAGTTCCCCCCACCCCTGCCGTACAAGGGTCACCGCTCGCCGGACGAATTCCGGCCCTACATCGTCGGATTCATCCAGCTCGGCGAGCGCGTGCTTGTCGAGTCGCTGATCATCGGCGCGGATGCGTCGGAACTGCGCATCGGTCAGCAGATGGTGAGCTCCACGACCACCATGGCGACGGAAGCCGGCGACTCGTTGCTCACGTACGCGTTTCGGCCGGCCTAGCAAATGGTGATGAAGGAGACCATGGACGAGACCGAATTGCTCATACGCGTCGGAGTGCGCGACCTGCTGGCAAAGTACCAGTTCCTCGCTGACAGCGGAAAGACCGGCGAGCTTGCGCAGTTGTTCTTAGCCGATGCGACTTTCAGGACCAACACCGAGGAACTCGTCGGTCGCGACCAGATCCTCGACTTCTTCGCGCGCACCGGAAAAGCCTTCGTGTCGGCAGACCTGCTTCCCGCGCGGCATCACCTCAGCTCGGTCTTCGTAACACCGGGCGATGACGCCACGGCCACCACGTACGCCTGCTTCCAACTCATCGGCATACATGGGCTCGACCACTGGGGCACCTACCGGGACAAGGTGATCCATACGACGGACGGTTGGCGCTTCGCCAACCGCAAAGCGAAGGTGGAGGGCCACGTCGCCGGTTCTCCGATAGCCAGCCTGCTCGGGCTCCAAGGATGAGGGAGTCATCCCGCCATTAGACGCTAGGCCGTCTTGGCACCGGCCATCGCGGCAACCGAATCGGCAAGCACCGCAATCATTTCAGCTCGGTCCACAGCAACCGACTGGGTCTGAACCGCGTACCACGCGCGGTCCAGCATGCCCATGGCGGCGATCCCGATCACTTCCGGCGAGTGCGGGCCATCGGCGCAGATCGCCTGCCCCAGTTTCCATGCTGCCCGCGTCATCATGTGGTTACGCGACCGGCGGAACTCCTCATCGTCGGGAGCGGTGTGTGCCGCGGCAGTGACGAACGCGCCGTGGCGGTCCATGTAGTCGAAATACTCGCCGACCCAACCGCGCACGGCATCAGGAGCCGGTGACTGCATCGCCGCGGCACAGTCGGCGATCACCGCGAGCACGTCGTGATAGGCGGTCTTGCCGAGCACATTGAATATTTCGCGCTTGTCCTTGAAGTAGGTGTAGAAACCCGCGCGTGAGATCCCGCACGCTTCGGTGATCGCGTTGATCGGGGTGCCACGGAAGCCACGATCCAGGAACAGCCGCCTGCTGGCATCGAGGATTGCCGAACGCGTGCGTTCGCCACGACTCATGTCGAGCAGGTCCTCGGCCCGGGCACCTTCGGAGACGGTCATGTTCGCAACATACATGACAGTTTCGTCGGAGGCTAATTTCTGCACTTAAGACGTGCTCCACGGTCGTAGCAAGAATATAAACTTGACACTTGCGTCAAGTCACGGCAAGCTCGATGCGAGCCCTACGAGAATGGAGGCGCGGCCCGATGACGCAGTTCACGGATGCACCGATCTTCGATGCCGACCAGCACATGTATGAGACGCCTGACGCACTGCTCAAGTACCTGCCGGAGCAGTACAAGTCAAAGGTGCAGTTCGTCCAAATCGGCAGGCACGCCCGGATTGCGATCCTGAACAAGATCACGGACTACATGCCCAACCCGACGTTTGAGCGGGTCGCCGCTCCCGGCGCGCACGAGAAGTTCTACTCCGGTCAGAACCCAGAGGGCTTGACAATGCGGGAAATGTCGGGGCGAGGCATCGACTGTCCGCCCGCGGCGCGCAACCCGGAGGACCGGATCGAAGAACTCGACCGCCAAGGCGTCGACGCGTGCCTGAATTACCCCACGCTGGCCAACCTGGTCGAGCATTCCTCAGCCGAGGATCCCGAGTTGACCGCGGCCATCATCCACGCCTTGAACCAGTGGATGCTCGAACACTGGGGCTTCACCCACGCCGACCGCATCTACTCCACGCCGGTCATCAACCTCGGCATCGTTGACGAAGGGCGCCGCGAACTCGAATACATCCTGAACAACGGCGCGAAGGTCGCTCTGATCAAGCCGGCACCGGTCAAGGGTTACAAGGGTTGGCGCTCCCCCGCGCTGCCCGAGTTCGACCCGTTCTGGCGCGATGTCGAGTCCGCGGGCCTGCCCATCGTTCTGCATGCGAGCCAGCCGCCCCTGCAGGAGTACATCGAGAAGTGGGAGCCGGCCGACACCAGCAACGCCTTCGAGATGTCGGCGTTCAAGTGGACCGCGCTCGGCCACCGCGAGATCGCCGACATGTTGACCAGCTTGATCTGCCACGGCACGCTGACCCGCTTCCCGAAGCTGCGCATCGCCAGCGTCGAGAACGGAAGCTCCTGGATCAAACCGCTTTTCGATGACCTGCAGTCCACGTATGGCAAGATGCCGCAGAACTTCCCCGAACACCCGCACGACGTGTTCCGCCGCAATGTCTGGGTCAGCCCGTTCTGGGAGGGCTCGGTTGCGGACGTAGTCCAGACCGTCGGTTGGGACAAGGTGTTGTTCGGCTCGGACTGGCCACACCCGGAGGGCCTGGAAACACCGCGTGGCTACTTCAAGTACGCCGAGGGCATGGACCGGCGACGCACGTACGACTTCATGGGCGACAACGCCCGTCGGTTCATGGGGCTTCCGATTGCCAACCCAGATCCCGACGCGGTCAAGCCGCCGGTGTTGGAGACCGCGGGCGCTTGACCGCAAGCCTGTCGCCCCGTTTGCCTGTTGAAAAACTTGCTCGTCCGCACGCGGCGCGATTGGTCAGTCGCTGGCGGGCAGCGGCTTTGCCTCTTTGAGTGCCAGCGGCGTGTTGCCGACACTCAACGCCCCAACTCCTGACTTGGTCACCAGCACTTCGGCGCCGGCGCTGTCGACGTAGCGTTTGCCCATCGTGCTGCCACCGGCGAAAGCCGGGTCGAGATCGGCGTGGGGTGACTTCTCGGCGTCGAGGGGCACCATCGGCTCTCCCCCGCACCGCAAGTCATCCAGACTGTCGGCGGGCCGGACGACGATGACCTGCGTATCGCATACCTGGCTCTGCAGCCGCGCCCCGTTCTTGATCATGTTCAGCTCCTTGACTTTCGTTGCTAGCTAATGCAGTCCGGCTGTAGTTTGCAGAGATTCAACGATTGCGCGGCGGAGTACCTTGCCCGTCGCGGTTGTCGGCAGGTGATCGCGGAACACCATGCGGTCAGGGGTGCGCGAGCCCCGTAATGTTTTGCGGACGAACTCGCGCAGTTCTCCGACATCCGGTTCGGCGCCCGGCGCGGGTACTACGACCGCGACAATGATCTGCCCCCACTGCGGGTCGTCGACGCCGACCACTACCACCTCGTGGACGTCGGGGTGCTCGACGAGCACGTCCTCCACCTCCGCAGGGGCGATGTTCTCGCCGCCGCGAATTATCGTGTCGTCGGATCGGCCACCGATGAACAGGTAGCCGTCCTCGTCGAGCATCGCGGTGTCCCTAGTGGGAAACCAACCTTCGGCGTCGAGCACCGAACCGATTCCGGTGTATCGGCCTGATACCTGGGGCCCCCGAACGAACAACTCCCCCGTCTGCCCGGGCGGGAGCACCACGCCGTTCTCGTCACGGATCTGGACCTCAATCCCTGGCACCGGCCTGCCGACCGAGCCGAGCCGGCGCGCTACGGCCTCCTCGGTTGCGCCGTGCGCCGTGCGGTGGTCCTCCGGCGTGAGAACCGCGATGGTAGAGCTCGTTTCGGTGAGCCCGTACGCGTTGACGAGGCCGACGTGAGGCAGCAGCGCGATGGTCCTGCGGACCAACGGCAGACCGACTTTCGAGCCGCCGTACGCCAGCGTGCGCAGCGTCGGGAGATCCATGGGACTGGCCTCTAGTTCGGCGATGATGCGGTCGAGCATCGTTGGCACCACCGTCGCAGTGGTCACCCGCTCGTCGCGCACCAACCGCGCCCACTCCCGCGGATCGAACTTGCATTGGTAGACGATCCGTCGGCCTGCGTAGAGATTCGACAGCGCCGCACCAACGCCGGCAATGTGATAGGGCGGTACGCACACCAGCGCCCCATCGTCGGAGTCGGCGGAACCGAATTCGACGGTGCCCGTGACGTAACCGGTCAAATTGCTGTGCGTCAGCTCCACGGCCTTCGGCGCAGATGTAGTACCCGAGGTGAACAAGACGATCGCCACATCATCGGGATCGGCGAACTCCTCGACCGGTTCGCCGGCACGAGCGGCTTCGGTGAACTCCTCGGACGTCATCACGCGCTTGCCGGTGCCTGCTACCAGTTCCACGTATTCGGGGTCCGCAACGACCAGCGGCACCGGCAGGCGCCCGATCAACTGCTGCAAACCGTCCGCGCTCAGACGGTAGTTCAACGGTGTGAACGGAATTGCGGCCCGCGCGGACGAGAAGATCAGCAACGGCAGCAAAACCCCGCCGGCGCCGACATAGGCCACGTGCTGGACACCGGAGGCGCCGATCACGCCGGCTCCCCCACTGGCGAGTCGGTTCAACTCCGACGTGGTCAGCCGTGTGCCACCGTCGACCACGGCAAGACGATCGGGGTCGCTGGAGACGGCCATCTCCAGCAGCAGTGCAACGCTCAACACCCTGGCCCTTCTTGAATCCGATATATAGTTATAGACTTAGTGGCCGCCGGAGTCCAACCAGCCACCCGCCGAAGGAGCACCATGAGCAGCACGCCAGACATCGCGATCATCGGCGTCGGGCTCCATCCATTCGGGCGCTACGAGGACCGGTCCGCGCTGGAGATGGGTGCTGTCGCGATCGGACACGCGCTTCGCGATGCGGGTGTCCAGTGGTCGGATGTCGGCAGCCTGTACGCCGGCAGCCTCGAAGTCGCCAACCCCGAGGCGGTCACCGGACTGGCCGGAATGACTGGGTTGCCAGCGCGCGCGACCCTGAGCGGCTGCGCCACAGGCAACTCCCTGCTCACCCTGGCCGCGCGTGACGTCCAACTGGGCGAAGCCGAGATCGCTGTCGGTGTCGGTCTGGACAAGCATCCGCGCGGCGCCTTCGGCGCCGATCCCGCCGTCGCAGGGCTGCCGCAGTGGTACGGCGACCAAGGCATGTTCCTGACCACCCACTACTTCGGCACGAAGATCATGCGCTATATGCATGACCACGGCATCAGCGAGCCGACCCTGGCACGCGTGTCTGCCAAGAACTTGGCGAACGGCGCGCTTGCGCCTCATGCGTGGCGCCGGAAAGCCATGAGCGTCGAAGCAATCCTGGCGTCACCGGTCGTCAACGCTCCGCTGCGCCAATACATGTATTGCAATCCCAACGAGGGCGCCGCGGCCGTCGTGGTCTGCCGTGCCGACGTTGCCAAGCGCTACACAGACACTCCCATTTATCTACGCTCCACGGCGCTTCGGAGTCGTCGCGAAGGCGCTTATGAACTGTTGCGCACCTCGATCGAACTTCCCCTGGTGCCGGGCACCACCGCGGAAGCGGCCAAGGCGGCGTACGAACAGGCCGGCATCGGCCCGGAGGACATCGACGTCGCGCAGCTCCAGGACACCGACTCGGGCTCCGAGCTCATCCACATGGCCGAAACCGGGCTGTGCAAGGACGGCGAGCAGGAGGCTCTCCTGCACGACGGTGCTACGGAGATCGGCGGCCGTTTGCCGATCAACACCGACGGCGGTCTGCTGGCCAACGGAGAGCCGGTGGGCGCCTCCGGTCTGCGGCAGGTATACGAACTCGTCCATCAGTTGCGCGGAACCGCCGGCGATCGCCAGGTGCCCAACGATCCGCGCGTCGCGTTGGCTCAGCTCTACGGATCGCCGGGCACCGCGGCGGTCGCCATCCTGTCGAGATGAGCGAGCCTGCGGACAATGGCCCGCGCACGCGAGGAGCCAATCGGCAAGAGGTTCGGCAATGACACGCGACACCATCGCCGGACTGCTCGACGAATCAGCAAATGCCCGGCCGAACCACCCGTTGCTGCTTGAAGAATCGGGCGCGACACTCACCGTTGCTGATGTGGCTTCACTCTCGGCGGCAGGCACCCGCTGGCTCTCAGACGCAGGTGTCCAACCCGAGATGACAGTGGCGTGGCAGTTGCCCTCGCACAGTCGCGCGGCGGTCCTGATGCTGGCCCTCGCCCGAACGCAGGTGACGCAGGCGCCCGTGCTCCACCTGTATCGGCAGCGCGAGGTACGCGCCGCCCTCGACGTCGCCGGTGCCGACATCTTCGTCGTCGACGGAACGACCGCAGCCAACGCCCCGCCCGATGTCCCCGTCGTCACGTTGCCCGACGACTTCTTCGATGTGCTGCGCGACATGGCCGAAGGTCTCGACCCCATGCTCGTCGGAACGCGCTCGGCCGACGACGCCAGGTGGATCTACTTCACCTCCGGATCGACTGGTCGTCCCAAGGGCGTCAAGCACACGGACGCCACACTGTTGGCGGCCGCACACGGTTTCGCAGCACACCTCGGCCTCGGCGAGCACCACAATGAAATCGGGACGATCGCGTTTCCGATCGCCCATGTCGGCGGAATCCTCTATGTGGCAAGCGGTTTGATCGGCGCATTCTCGGCGCTCATGGTGCCCAAGGTTGATGCCGCCCAGCTCCCCGGTCTACTCGCGGCCCACCGCGTCACGGTGTCCGGCTCCAGCACAGCCTTCTATCAAATGCTGCTGTCGGCGCAGCTGGCATCCGACAGCGACGCGCCGCTGATCCCGTCGCTGCGGATGTTGATCGGCGGCGGGGCACCCTGCCCGTCCGAGCTGCATAGAAAGGTGCGCCGGCACATGGGTGTGCCGATCCTGCATGCCTACGGCATGACCGAAGCGCCGATGATCTGCGTCAGCGAGGCCACCGATACCGAGGAGCAGCAGTCCAACACCTCCGGTCGACCGATCCCCGGGGCCGACATCCGGATCGACGAGACCGGTGAGATCGAATTGCGCGGCGCCAACGTGACACCGGGCTATGTCGATGCCGAGCAGTGGTCACACGCGGTGACACCGGACGGCTGGTTCCGCACCGGCGACCGGGGCCACCTGCGCCCCGACGGACGCATCGTGATCACCGGCCGAATCAAGGACCTGATCATCCGTAAAGGCGAGAACATCTCCCCCGACGAGATTGAGAACGAACTGCTCGCGCACCCGCTCATCGACGCGGTCGCGGTGGTGGGCCAGCCCGATGAACTGCGCGGGGAAGCGGTCTGCGCGGTCGTCCGACGTTCTCCCGGGCAACGCGACCTCACCCTCGACGAGCTGTGCGCCTTTCTGGACCAACGCGGCCTGATGAAACAGAAGTGGCCCGAGCACCTGGTCATCGTCGACGAGTTTCCGCTCACCGGACTGGGCAAGATCGCGAAATCCGAGCTAGCCCAACAGATCGCAGGAGGAAGTCGATGACGGCGTTGGACGTCGACGAACGTCAACAGCTCGCGCATTCCGTTCGCTCCGCCTGTGAGCGACTGGTACCCGAAGACCGCGTACGCGCGGTGGCATACGACGGTGAAGGCGACGAGCGCGGCATCGACACCGAATTGTGGAAAGTGCTCTGCAATCAGGTGGGCGTGACCGCGATCGCGCTGCCGGATCACCTCGGCGGAGCCGGCTTCGGCGCGACGGCGTTGGGAGTGGTCGCCCACGAGCTGGGCCGGGCGCTGGCGCCCGTGCCGTTCCTCGCGTCGGCGGTGCTGGCCACCGGACTGCTGATCGAACTGCGAGACGCGGATCCGAACTCAGAGGATCGACTGGCGCAACTGGTTGAGGGTAGCCGCACCGCTGCGGCTGTCCTCACCGGCGATGGCGGGCTGTGGCGGCGCGGCGCCGTCACTCTCAACGCCGAGCCCACGGCCGATGGCTGGAGCGTCACCGGGGTGGCGCGGCACGTGCTGAACGGAAACGCCGCAGATGATTTGGTGGTCGCCGCGATCGCCGACGGGCGACCCGCATTGTTCGTCGTCGATGCCGCCGCCGCCGGCGTCAACGCCGAGCGAGAGCGCGTGCTCGACGGCACCCGACCGATGGCAACGTTGGCGTTCGCCGGCGCACCGGCGGTGCGACTGTCCGGCAGCGATCCCGTCGACGATATCCTCGGACGCACGGTCGATCTCGCCATAGCGGTGCTGAGCGCCGAGCAGGTCGGTGCGTGCGAGCGCGTGCTCGAGATCTCGACCGAATACGCACGGACACGTGTGCAATTCAACCGGCCGATCGGCAGTTTCCAGGCCATCAAGCACAAATGCGCGGACATGCTCATCGACCTCGAGTGGGCACGCTCGGCTTCTCAAGCGGCGCTGCAAGCCGCGGACGGTGACATGCCGGACGAGCTGGGTTGGCGTTCGAGCATGGCAAAAGCGGTGTGTTCGGAAGCCCTGCGCAGAGCGGCGAACGCCAACGTGCAGATTCATGGGGGAATCGGCTTCACCTGGGAGGACTCCGCCCACCTGTACGTCCGTCGGGCCTGCACCGATGAGGTGCTGTTCGGCGGGCCCGCAGACCACTGGGACCGATTGGCCGTCGAAGGGAAGATTCTGTGACGGCCGGAGCGCGCCCGCCTACGCGGTCATGCCGAAATGCTCAGCGAAGCGCATGAGGTAGGTTTCGGCCGCCGCTGCCGAGGAGGCGTCGGCGTGGGCGAGAATACGGGTCGCGCCGGCGCGCGCCATGGCAGACACGTATTGGTCCAGTCTGGACACCGCGGCCGCATCGTCGAAGTCGACCGCGGGGGCGGCGACCTGGATTTGAACGCTGTTCGGGTCGCGGCCGGATGCCGAGAGCATCTCTCGGAGCCTGTCGGCCGCTCGTGAAAAGTCTTTTGCCCCTTCGATAGCGGCCGTCCGGACCGACGACGCCATGGATGCCGGGGCGACCACGGCGCTCCAGCCACTGCCGTGCTCAACGACGCGTCGCAGCGTCGCGACGCTGTTGCCACCGATCCACAGCGGTGGATGGGGCTTTTGGACCGGCACGTCCAGGTTCATTTCCCCGGTGGCGGCAAAATTCGATCCGGAGATCGGCTCTTGGGGATGGGTCCAGATCCGTCGAAGCGCAGTCAGCGATTCGTCGAAGAGCCCGACTCGGGCGTCGAAGTCGACTCCCAGAGCGGCGAACTCGGAACGGAGATAACCGGCTCCCACGCCGGCAATCAACCGCCCACCGGACACGATGTCCAACGACGTAAGGGTTTTCGCGACCAGATACGGATTCCGAAACGGCAACACATACAGGTGCGTCATCAACCGGATCGTGGTGGTGGCGGCCGCGAAAAAGGCCAATGCGACCGCGGGCTCGAAGGTGTTATGCCCGCCGGCCCGTCGCCACTTCGCCGACGGTGCCGGATGGTCGGCCAACGCGATCGCATCGAAGCCGAGCGCTTGGGCCTGACTGGCGATCGCACGCATGACCGTCGGATCACGAAACTCAGGGCTTGCGGTCGGAACGTCACTCGGATACTCGAGTGTGAATTTGAGAGTCAATAGATCGATCCCGTCGCTCCGCCATCGATGTGAAGGTTCATCCCGTTGAAGAAATCGGCTTTCGGGCTGGCGAGCATCGTGACGGCATAGGCCACATCGCTGACTTGGCCGATCCGATGGACGGTCTGCCCAGTACCTTTGCGCACATATTCCGCGGCGCGGTCCAGGTCGTCACCCCAGCCGCGGCGCTCGGCGAAGGTGCGCAGAAAGTCACGGAGCCCGCTGGTCATGATCATGCCCGGCATCACCGTGTTGACCGTTACGCCGCTGCCCGCCAAGGCCTTCGACAGGCCCATGGACATGTTGATCATCGCCGCCTTGGAGGGTCCATAATCCGGCTGGCCCGACGTCGGGATGATGCCTGCGGCGGAGGCGATCTGGATGATCCTGCCCCAGCCGTTCTCCTTCATCGCCGGCGCCAACGCGTGAATCAAATGCCCCGCCGAAAGCACGTTGCGCTGATAGGTGGTCCCCCACTCCGACACGGGCAGGTCGAACCACGACTGCACTGAAGTTTCCGACGCTCCGCCGGCGTTGTTGACGAGAATGTCTATCCCGCCGAAGGCAGCGACGGCGGTTCTCGCCACGTCCGCGGCGCCATCCTCGGTGGCCAAATCGCCGATCACCGCGGCGACCCGCCCACCACTTTCTCGAATGTCATTGGCAACCAGGTTTACTCGATCTGCGTTGCGACCATGGATGACCACGGACACCCCTTCGGCGGAGAGCGCCGTGGCGATGCCCGCGCCGATTCCCGAACTACTGCCGGTGACGAGGGCCCGCTTGCCCTCCAGGTCGAAGTTCACGACTAACCTCCGATTACGGATCTTTGGCCGCGGGGCCACCACCGCTTGCCGCACCGCCCGGCAGGCTACTACACTACCCAGAAATAACTAAATGTTTTTCTGTTTTGCCAGTCCCTCGAAGCGCAAGGAAGCACCGATGCCGCTGCAGCCCTGGATGCAACTGATCTCCGTAGACGACCACCTGATCGAGCACCCCAAGGTGTGGAGCGACCGCCTTCCCCAGAAATACCTGGGAGCGGGTCCGAAGATCATCGAGTGGGAGCGTCCCGACACTGGCCAGATGTGTCAGGTATGGGAATACGAAGGCCGGATCTACCCTTACATCGGACTCAACGCGGTGGCGGGCAAGAAGCCCGAGGAGTATGGCATCGAACCGGTCCGCTACGACGACATGATTCCGGGCTGCTACGACCCCAAGGCGCGGGTGGCCGACATGGACATCGATGGCGTGCAGGCGATGACGTGTTTTCCGTCCTTCCCCCGGTTCGCCGGCGCGGTCTTCGCCGAGGGCGAGGACAAAGAACTCGCGCTGCTGTGCTCCCAAGCCTGGAACGACTTTCACATCGACGAGTGGGCGGCGACCGCGCCGGACCGGTTCGTGCCCGTCGCGATCCTGCCGTTCTGGGACCTCGACGCGAGCATCAAGGAACTTCACCGGATGGCCGCCAAGGGTGCCAAGTGCGTCAGCTTCCCCGACCTGCCGGATCGGCTCGGGCTGCCGTCGCTGCACAGCGATCACTGGGACCCGTTGTGGTCGGCGTTCGAGGAGACCGACTTGGTGCTGGCGCAGCACTTCGGCTCCGGCGGCTTTCCCCCGCCGATCGCTTCGGACGCACCGTTTGCGGTCTTCATCGTGCTGATGGGGACCATCAGCATGGGCGCGTTGACGGACTGGCTGTTCTCCCAAGCGCTGCACAAGCATCCGAAGCTCAAGGTCGGGCTATCTGAAGGCGGCATCGGCTGGATCCCCTACATCCTGGAGCGCTGCGACAGCGTGTGGCGCAAACACCGCTTCTACCAGAACATCAACCAAGAGGTGCTGCCCAGCGATCTCTTCCGTCGCCACTTCCACGGCTGCTTCATCGAAGACGACTTCGGTATCGAGGCGCGACACCGGATAGGTATCGACAACATCACCTGGGAGTGCGACTACCCACATTCGGACTCGTTCTGGCCGCAGAGCCGGGACCGCGCAGCGCAGGCGTTCAAGGACGTTCCCGACGACGAGGTGCACCAGATAGTCGAGCTCAACACGCGCAAGCTGTACAACTTTCCACGATCTGCATGACCGCCGACGGCGTCGAGCCGGTCGAACAGCTGCCACTGTCTGACTGGACGGACCAGGACCTGCTCACCAAGGACGAGGCACGAGAGCGCCTCGTCGAGGAGATCGGCCGCACGCGAGTGCGGCTGGGCCAGCTCGACGCCGCCAACTCCGATGACAAGGCCGAAATCACGCTGTTGACACGTCGTCTCAACGCGATGGAATCCATTCGGGACGAATACAGCACACACCTCGACCGGCGGTGACCTGGTCATCTGGTTTGAAACCACCTAAGCCATAACCCGATTGCGACCAACTGCCGGTTTCGCCACCACGTCGTGGTCCAGCGACGAGCCGTTGACGTCGAAACCAAGAATGGAGCGTTGCCTGTGCCGCTGGCGATAACAGAAGACCATCGCGACCTCGCCGAGGTGGCGAGTGCCCTGGTATCCGGGCGCGGAGGTATCGCCTCCGCACGTCGGATCCTGCTCGACCCGCATGTCCCCGACCGTTGGTGGTCGACCGATCCCCTCTGGAAAGAGATCGTGTCGACCGGGTGGCTCGGAATGCACATCGACGAGAAGTACGGTGGCCAGGGCTATCGCCTGCCCGAGCTGGCCATCGTGCTCGAACAGCTTGGCCGTGCCGCGCTCGGCGGCCCCTTCCTGCCGACGGCCGCAGCGTCATCGGTGATTGCCCAGTTCGGTACCGATGAACAGCGCGAACGTTGGTTGCCGGGGCTGGTGTCCGGCGATGTCGTTGCCGGCATAACCTTCGCCGGCGATTCAATCGCGATCGCGTCGCGCATGTCGGTTGACGCCGTCCCGGCGCTCGCCGAACCCGGAGCCGACCTGTATCTGGTGTGGGCCGGACCGGATGTGCTGATCGTCCCGGCGGGTGACTCTGTCGAGGCTCGACGCACCGACAGCATCGATCAGCTGATGAGACCCATTGCAGCCATTGCCATGTCGTCGGCGCCGATAGCCGACACGCTCGTCGGGGCAGCGTCACCGGCTATGAAGATCTTGCGTCTGCTCGTGGCCGCCGAGGCCGCCGGTGGCCTCGCCGCGTGCACCGAAATGGCCACGGCCTACGCGGCCACCCGCGAGCAGTTCGGCAGGCCGATCGGGTCATTTCAAGCCATAAAGCACCACTGCGCCAACATGCTCTTTGACACCGAACTGGCAACCGGTGTCGTCTGGGATGCGGCACGGGCCACCGGCAGGGAGGCCGATCTGGCGGCCGCCATGGCCGCGGGCCATGCGCTGCCAGCGTACCAACGGGTGTCATTGAAGACCGTCCAGATACTCGGCGGCATCGGCTACACCTGGGAGCACGATGCCCACCTGTACGTCCGGCGCGCGACGGTGCTGAATGCGTTCTTCGGCGATCAATCAGTGCTTCGTGACGCGGTGTACGACATGCAACGCGAGGGGTTGCGCCGGCGCAATTCCGTCGACCTGCCGCCCGAGGCCGCGCAATACCGGCAGTCAGCGGAGCAGTTTCGCGCCGACCTCGCCACGACGAAAGATCAAGACCGCCAAAAGTTCTGGGCGCGAAGCGGCTATCTGCAGCCGCACTGGCCGAAGCCTTACGGTCGCGCCGCCGACTCCGCCGAACAGCTGGTGATCGAGGAGGTGCTCGCCGGGCTGGACAAACCGAGCCTCGGCCTGGGCGAATGGGTAGTCCCGACCCTGCTGCAACACGGCACCCCCGAACAGATCGAGCGGTTGATGTGGCCGAGCCTTGAAGGCGACGTGCGATGGTGCCAGCTGTTCAGTGAGCCCGGTGCAGGATCTGACGCTGCGGCGGTCACTACACGCGCCAAGCGGGTCGACGGCGGCTGGCTGGTCACCGGGCAGAAGGTGTGGACCAGCGACGCAATGAACTGTCAGCGCGGCCTGGCCACGGTCCGGACTGACCCCGACGCCGCCAAACACAAAGGCATTACGGCGATGATCATCGATCTTGCCGCTCCCGGGGTGACCATTCGTCCACTCACCGAGATCACCGGCGAAACACTGTTCAATGAAGTGTTCTTCGACGATGTTCTTGTCACCGACCGCGATGTCGTCGGAGCCGTCAACGCAGGCTGGGCGGTCGCCATGGCGACGCTGGCCAACGAGCGGGTTTCGATCGGAGGCGGTTCGGTCACCATGGAGGCCGAATCCTTACTCGATCTGATGAGACGTCACGGCGGAAATGACCGCGGACTTGCGCGTGAGGTTGGGGCCCTGCTCGTCGAGGCCTATGGCATCGCTGCCCTCAACATGCGCCAAGCCGCCCGCGCCGTGTTCGAATCGGGCCCGGGCGTTGAAGGCAACATCGTCAAAATCGTGGGCGCAGAACATGCTCAGCGTGTGGCCGAGCTGGCGCTGAGCATCGCCAGGCCCGCTCTGCTCACCGGCGAGGCACCCGAGGTCACGCATGATTACCTGTTCAGCCGCTGCTTGACAATCGCCGGTGGGACTTCAGAGATCATCAGAAACCTTGTTGCCGAGCGTCTTCTGGGACTGCCACGCGAGCCATCAACAAGGTAGAACGAATGGCCGTGATTGACACAGTCCGCGAGGAGGCTTGAGAAGACCGTGACCGTCGAGCGACTACTGCCGACACCGGAAGCACACGACCTCATCGACCTGGTGCGGCAGGTGGCAGACAAAATTCTTGATCCCGTCGTCGATCACCACGAACGTGAACACACCTATCCCGAAGGGGTTTTCAAGACGCTGGGAGACGCGGGGCTGTTGAGCCTGTCGCAACCCGTCGAATGGGGCGGTGGCGGCCAACCGTTCGAGGTGTACCTCCAGGTGTTGGAAGAGTTGGCGGCACGCTGGGCGGCGGTGGCGGTGGCCGTCAGCGTGCACAGCCTCGCGTGCCATCCGTTGCTGACGTTCGGTTCGGAAGACCAGCGGCGGCGGTGGCTCCCCGACATGCTCGGTGGCGCCACCATCGGCGCCTACAGTCTGTCCGAGCCCGACGCAGGATCCGACGCCGCCGCCCTCCGATGTCAAGCGGTGCGAACGGTCGAGGGATACCAGATCACCGGCACCAAAGCATGGATCACGCACGGCGGCTTGGCCGACTTCTACACTCTCTTCGCTCGTACCGGTGAAGGCTCGCGCGGCATCAGTTGTTTCCTCGTACCCGGGGACGCGGCGGGGCTTACCTTCGGTCCGCCCGAGGACAAGATGGGGCTCAACGGAGTGCCCACCACGTCGGCCTTCTACGACGGAGTCGAGCTGGCCCTGGAGCGGCGCATCGGGGAGGAAGGCCAAGGCCTCCCCATCGCATTCAGCGCGCTCGACAGTGGGCGGCTCGGCATCGCGGCGGTCGCCGTCGGCATCGGCCAAGCGGCGTTGGACCAGGCCGTGTCCTACGCGCAGCAGCGAACCACGTTCGGCCGGCGCATCATTGACCATCAGGGTCTTGGATTCGTTCTGGCAGACATGGCCGCCGCCGTCGACTCCGCTCGCGCGGCCTACCTCGACGCCGCGCGGCGACGCGACGCCCGCATGCCGTATTCGCGAAGTGCGTCGGTAGCCAAGCTGGTGGCTACTGACGCCGCGATGAAGGTGACCACCGATGCCGTTCAAGTGCTTGGCGGCTACGGCTATACCCGTGACTACCGAGTCGAGCGGTACATGCGCGAAGCGAAGATCACGCAGATCTTCGAGGGCACCAACCAAATTCAGCGTTTGGTGATCGGCCGTCAGCTCAGCGCTGCCGCGGACAGGTAGGACCGCGTCCGTTCGCGCGACCATATGAGGAGAGGAGAAACCAATGAGCGATCCCGTTCCCGCATCGACGACCGAGCAGGCACCTCCCCTGCACCGTGGACGCACCTGGGATGAGCTTCCAGTGGGCCTGTCCTTCCGCACCGGCAGCCGCACGGTCACCGAAGCCGATTTCGTCCAGTTCGTCACCTGGGCGGGATTCACTGAACCACTCTTCATGGACGCGTCAGAGGTCCTCGAGAGCAACGGCCGTCGACTGGTGCCAGCTGCCCTGACCTATAGCGTCGCCGAGGGACTGGTGATACAAACCCTGGCATTCGCTGGAACCGGGATCGCTTTCCTGGGGATGACTTTGACGGCGCGGCGGCCCGTCTACGTCGGCGACACGCTGCACGCTGTAGTCACCATCACCGAATCCCGTGCGACGAAAAAGCCCGACCGCGGCATGGTGGAAAGCACCGTAAGCGTCCGCAACCAACACTACGAGGAAGTCCTCGAGTACACCCCCACACGGTTAATCCGGGGCTGAACGCTCGACGATGGTGATAGCTCGTTCAGGGCAGGCGTCGGCACCTCGGCGGGCCTGGTCGATGAACTCGGGGCCCACCTCCCGTTCGGGCGGGATGCAGTAGCCGGCGTCGTCGAGGTGGTAGACGTCTGGTCCTGCGGCCGCGCACAGCGCATGGCCGACACAATGTGCGGCATCGAATTCGATGCGAACGGTCACTGCTCGCCCCCGAGGTCAACCTGTGGGCCGGGAGTAAAGGCGATGGGCAGTTCGCGCATGGCCCAGACCTCACCGGCGTCTTCGAAACGCTTGGGTGTCCCGTCGAGGCGGTAATCCGGGAGCCGCTCGAGGACTTCGCCGAGCATTTCCTGGAACATGACACGCGCCAGGTGCGATCCGAGGCAGCGGTGCATCCCGACACCGAAAGCCATGTGCTTCTGGCTGTTCTCGCGGTCCAGGCGGATCGTATCGGGGTCTTCAAACACTGCTGGGTCACGGTTGGCGGCCGCCCACATCAGGATCGCCCGGTCCCCCGCTTCCAGACGGCTGCCGTGGAACTCCGCGTCACGCGACACGGTGCGCGCCAATCCCAAGGTCGGTGTGCAGTGCCGCAGAAACTCATCCGTTGCCGTCTTGATCCGATTCGGGTCGTCGATCAACTGCTGTCTCAGTTCCGGGCGCTGGGTCAGTTCGAACAGCACGTTGCCGGTCAGCCCGCTGGTGGTGTCCATGCCGCCCAGCATCATCAGCACCGTGTACATGAGGATCTGGGTGTCGTCCATGGGGACTCCATCGATCTGCCCGCCCAGAATGCGGCCAAAGACGTCGTCGCCAATGTCACCGCTCTCCCGACGCTCGGTCATGTTCTTGTAGATCTCACCGAACATCTCCATGACCGCAGCACCGGCCTTCTCCTCGTCGTGCGTGCGGTCGTGCACCATCGAATGCACCCAGTGCACCCATTGCAAATACATTGATTCGTCGAAGCCGAGCATGAGCAGAATCAGCTTGGCCGGCATAGGCGTCGTCAGTTCGCCGACGATGTCGCAGTGTCCGCGCTCGATGAACCCGTTGACCATCTCTCTGGCCATCCGGCGAGCGCGCGACCGCAGCGCCTCGGCCTGTCCCGGCGAGAATGCCTTGACCGTAACCTGACGGAGCTTTTGCGTCAGTGGCGGATCCGATTCGATCGGAAGGATGGGGAACGGCGCACCGCTCGCGGGCACTCCCACCGACGGATACGAATTGAAGAGATCATCGTCGCGCGCGGCCTCGAACACTGACTCGTAGTCGAGCAACGTCCAGAACCCGCCATGTTGCTCGGAATGTGCCACCGGGCAACGCGATCGCATCGCGGCCAGCGTTTCGTGCGCCGACTCCCGGAATTCCGGCGAGTGGTGGTCGAAATTCTCGGCAACCGAAGTCTTTGTTGGCGTCGACACGAGTGCGTCCTCCTCGATGAGTCCTGTCGGTCTCCGCCGCGATTCGCGCAGCTTGGCGGAATAGCCGGTCCGATACCGACTGCAACTACAGTTTTCTAGATTATGTAGTTCACACAGCACACTAGCGAGTGATGTAGCCTACGGTCAACACAACGGTGAAAGCGGTGGGGCGAAATGAACACGCTCGACGCGGCGAAGCGGACGGACAGGCACCGCGCCCCGGCGTGGGGCGCCGACCTCCCGCTCACGGAAGACGATGCGCGAGAACGGCTCATCGAAGCGGCCGAAGCGTGTTTCGTTGAGCGCGGACCAAGTCGAACCAAGGTGACACACGTAGCCGCGAAGGCGGGCGTCCACCGCACCACCGTCTATTCGTACTTTCCCAACATGGACGCCATCCTCGCGGCGTGCTTCGTCAGGGCGGCCGGCTCGGTCGTCGCGGCCGCCGAACCCTACTTCGCCGAAGATCGCCCGTTCATCGACCGACTGATCAATGCCATGATGGCCGGGCTTCATGCCGCCCGCAGCAACCCCACCATGCTGTCGATGACAGCGCCCCATGATTTGGCCCGTACACATCGCGCGGCAGAGCGGTCGGAGGCGTGGCGCACCGAGATCGTCGAAGGGCTAGCCGCTCGCTTCGCCACGGCGACACCCGGTGAAGTGCGCACCGACGTCTCGCCGCATCAAATGGCTCACTGGGTAGCTCGGATCGCGTTCAGCCTCATCGAGGATCCGGGAAGTCCCGACGTAGGCGGCGATGAGGGCTTGCTGCGTGCGTTCCTTCCGGGCGCGATCGCGCCGCAAGCCCGGCCCGGTCGCGCTAGCCGATCGCGGTAGCTCTGCTCGTTTGCGCTTTTTCGCGCCCCCGCCGGCCTCCTAGCGGTACCGCGCAGTCACCTTGCCCAAGGGCCGAGCCTGCCGCTACACTTCCGAAATAACTAAATGTTTGACGAATTTGGTTTCAGTCTCCGCCACATCCGGGGATGATCCTCCTCAACGCGATGGAATCGGTCCTTGACGAATACGGCACACACCTCGACGTCGGCTGGCGACGCGACGGGCGACATCGCTGCGCTCCGATCGCAGTTCCGTTCTTTCTTGGAGGGTGCGCCGAAACCGCCGGGACTTCGCAACTACGGCCCCACGCCGACCGCCGAGGACATCGCGCCGGGCCGCACGTGGCACAAGTACCTCGCCGAGCACGGCTATGTGTGCCTGCATTGGCCAGTCGAGTTCGGCGGTGCCGACGCGTCGGTTGCCCATCAGGCGCTGTTCGCCGAGGAGTGTGCTCGCGCCGGGGTGCCCCGCCAGCTCGCGATCACCGCCATCGACCTGGTCGGACCGGTCCTGATCAAGTTCGGTTCCGAGCAGCAGCGCTCACGCTACCTCGAGCCCATCCGACTGGGAGACCATGTCTGGACGCAGCTGTTCTCCGAGCCGGGTGCGGGGTCCGACCTGGCCGGCGTCCGGACCAAGGCGGAGAAGACCGCGTCGGGGTGGCGCATAGATGGACAGAAGGTCTGGAGTTCGGCCGCGAATTCGGCGCAGTTCGGTTTGCTGCTCGCCCGCACTGGGCCGGATTCACATCGCGGGTTGAGCATGTTCATCGTTCCGATGGATGCTGCCGGCGTCTCGGTGCGGCCGCTTCGGCAGATGGACGGCGAGAGCAAGTTCAACGAGGTCTTCTTCGACGATGTCGAGTTGAGCGATGACTGCTTGATCGGCGACAAGGGCCAAGGCTGGACCATCGCCATGCTGACGCTGGGCCGCGAGCGGCTGACGCTGGGTTCCAACGCCGTCGGAATGTTCAAGCTGCTCGATCGAATGCTGCAGGCGGCCCGTGACCGCGATCGGTTGAGTCCCGTGCTGGGCCAATCGATGACGAAGCTGTGGGCGCGAATGTGGCTGTTGCGGTTCACATGGGAGCGCGCGATCGCGGAAGGGGATACGTCCTCGTCGGCCTTCTCGGTTCTCAAACTGATGACCTCGGAGACCGATCGCGACCTGGGCGACCTCGCCACCGAAGTGCTCGGCACAGATGTCTGCGTGGACCCCTGCGACGACTCGGACGAAGCCGAGTTGGTCCGCGCCATGCTGGTTGGACGCGCGCAGACGATCCTCGGCGGCACCAGCGAAATCCAGCGCAACATTCTCGGCGAGCGGATACTGGGTCTCCCAAAAGAGCCGCGGTGACCGCCGATTTACTGCAGACGGAATTCCCTGCCGCACTGAGAGACAAGCTGCGCCCGGGCATGACCGTGGCGCTCGGCGACGGGGTCGGCGCACCGCGATATACCGACGACGGTGCATCGGTGTGTGCCACGCTCAGCGCGGTGGCGCGCGAGATCGGTGGGATTCGACTTGTCGTCGGCTGGTTGCCCTCGCCCCTGCACGGGCTGGAGTCCGACGCCTTCGCCGAAGTCGTCGCGATCATGCCGGGCTGGGGCGTGCGGAACATACTGGCCTCTCCGACAGCACGTTTCGTTCCGACACGGCTCAGTTCGGTCCCCTCGCTGGTGAGAGGTGTGCTCCGTCCCGACATACTCATCACTCGCGTGGTGGAGCGGGCAGGCCGCTTTCATTTTGGCACCGAGGTGTCTTGGCAACGCGAGATCGTCGACGCCGGTGCGGGCGTTTTCGCAATCGCCGACACGAACGCCCCGCTCGCCGACGCCGGCCCGCCCCTGGCCACCGAGGCGATTGAGTTCATCGGCCATACCTCAGACGGTCCCGTCGAGATACCCAGCGTCGTTCCCGACGCGGTTCACGAAGCCCTGGCCGACGCGGTGCTGCGATTCGTACCCGAAGGCGCGCGGTTGCAGTACGGCCCCGGCAAGCTGGGCACCGCGCTGCTCAACCGCACGCAACGGCCGCTCCACATCGACACCGGCCTGTTGACCGACGCCGTCGTGGACCTCGACTCGCGCGGACTTCTCATCGCAATGCCCAGCGCCACATACCTGTTCGGGACCGAAGCGCTCTACCACTGGGCCGACGGCAAGCCGATCCTGCACGGCATCGACTACACCCACGACCTCACCCGGCTGTCCCGAGGCATTCCATTGGTCGCGGTCAACACCGCGCTCGAAATCGATCCGTTCGGTCAGATCAATGTCGAGGGAATCGGCGAGAAAATCGTCGGCGGCATCGGTGGACATCCGGACTACTGCGCGGCGGCGAGCATGAGCCGGGGCGGCCTGTCCATCATCGCGGTCCCCTCCACGGTGAACGGCCGCTCCCCCTTCGTCGAGCGGTTGAGCAGGCCGGCATCCACACCCGCGCACGACATTGACCTCATCGTCACCGAATCAGGCCACGCGGACCTGCGCGGCGCCGACTGGGACCAGCGCAGGCGACTCATCGGCGGACTGTGCGAATGAAGGGAGCAACCATGACTGAAGGAGCACTATCGGGGCGCGTCGTCCTGGTCACCGGTGGCGGACGCGGCATCGGACGCGGCCACTGCCTAGCACTGGCCGCGCATGGCGCCGCGGTTGTCGTCAACGACCCGGGCGTCAGCCGCGACGGCTCCGCGGGTGACGCGGGTCCGGCCGCCGAGGTCGTCGCCGAAATCGAGGCCAATGGTGGCAAAGCGATCGCTCACACCGGGTCGGTCGCCTCGTGGAGCGACGTCGCCGACATGATCGCCGCGGCCGTTTCCACGTTCGGCACGCTGACCGGCGTGGTGAACAACGCAGGCATTGTGCGAGACGCGATGGTGGTCAACGTGACCGAGGACGACTGGGACGCGGTGATCGCGGTGCATCTGAAAGGCACTTTCGCCGTTACCAGACACGCGTGCGAGTACTGGCGTTCCCAGTCCAAGGCCGGCAACCAGATCGATGCCCGGATCGTGAACACGGTGTCCGGCGCCGGCCTGTGGGGCAACGTCGGACAAAGTGCCTACGGTGCCGCCAAGGCCGCTATCGCGAATCTCACCGTCGTCACGGCCATGGAGGCACGCCGCTACGGCGTTGCAGTCAACGCGATCTCGCCCCTGGCAGTTACCCGGATCAGCGAGGACTTCTTCGGCGGAGAAAAGTCCAGTGATCCGGCACTTGACCCGGCGCGCAGTTCTGAGGTGGTGGCGTGGCTGCAAGGGCCGGAGTCCGGTTGGCTGACGGGCCAGATTCTGCGCGTCAATGGCCATCAGCTCAGTCGTATCGAAGGGTTCACCGAGTCCATGGGCCGCTATTACGCCAAAGACGGTGCATCGCTGAAATTTTCGGAGATCGGCCAGGCGCTCAGTTGGCTGTATGGGACCTCGCCACGAGGTCTGGCGGGGCCGCTGCCGACGACCTGACCGAAGGCCGCGCAGTCCTCGCGGTGAGATTCATTCGCTTCGGCCCGGAACCGAACCCGAATCCACTACTGATGAAAGGTATTTCGATGGGACGTATGACCGGCAAAGTCATCCTGGTCACCGGCGCCGGGCGCGGCATGGGACGTAGCCACGCTGTCCGATTGGGAGAGGAGGGGGCCGACCTCATCCTCGTCGACATCTGCGCCCCGATCGACAGTCTCAACTATGCGATGAGCTCGCCCGAAGACCTGGCGACCACGGTCAAGGAAGTGGAGGCATTGGGACGGCGGGTGCATGCCGCTCACGCCGACGTTCGAGACCGCAAGTTGATCCAGGACGTTGTGAACGCCGGCGCCGAAGAGCTCGGGGGTCTCGACGGAGCGGTCGCCAACGCCGGGGTCCTGACCATTGGAACCTGGGACACGATGACCGACCAAGATTGGCGGGTTGTGTTGGACGTCAACCTGATTGGCACCTGGAATACCTGCCTGGCCGCGATCCCCCACCTGTTGGAACGAGGGGGCAGCCTGGTGAACATCAGCTCAGCGGCGGGCATCAAAGGGACTCCGCTGCACACCCCCTACACCGCGAGCAAGCACGGCGTTGTCGGCTTGAGCATGGCCTTGGCAAACGAGCTCGCCAATCACTCGATTCGCGTAAACACCGTGCACCCCACCGGCGTGCCCACTGGCATCGATGCACCGGAATTGCTGGAACTGCTGGGCAACAAGCGTCAGGATCTGGCGCCGATCTTCCAGAACGCGATGCCAGTTTTCATGGTCGAATCCGTCGACATCAGTAATGCGGTGCTGTATCTGCTGTCGGACGAAGCCCGCTTCGTCACCGGTACCCAATTGAAAGTCGAGGCAGGAGTGACGATTCGTTGAACCAGGTTTACGCGGCGCCTCAGACAGGCCAGTTCACGCTCGACGAGCCGGACGAGTTCATCTTGCACTCGCGGTGTACTGCGGTTGGCCCAAGGCTGAGGTTGTCGAGTCGATTCTCGAGGAGCAACTGACTCGACTGGCGGCTGAAGGCGACGCCATCGTGCCTCGCCCTCACCCGAATCCCCTCAGCTCCGCACCTGCCGACCAGGAACTCCGAAACTGGCCCCACGCATACTCGGCGATGAAATCCCGAGACATCACGAGTGGACAGTCCAGGTGGCACCACCTGATGCGGGCCGACCGGGCATCCGCGACGACCCTGCGGTTTCGTCGGTGGACGCAGCGCAACGGCGGCGTTAACCCTTGTGGGTCGAAAGAACCGCGTCGGCGGCGCGACTGGGACTGAGGCCGCCGTACTCGCCGGCTTTAGGCTGGAAGGTCAGCGCCCATCTCCGCATCATGCGGAACAGCTTGGCCTCCTGGGTCTGCAGCGATGGCGGCTCGATGAACCGCTGGTGCTGCCAGATCGCGAGATCCTCGGGGAACACCGACTCGATGGCCTTGATCCTGGCAGAGCGTTCATCGTCGCTTTCACCATCGATCTTCTCGACGAAAAGTGTCTGGCGCAGCGTCGAGGTCTGGGCATCCACCGGCGTAACTGATATCACCGAATGCGTGTTGTCGCGTCCGGAGAACCGTGTGAAGGCCATCCCGACGCCCCACTGTTTGAGCGTCACAGTGTCCTCCCGACGAGGACCGTCGACCTTGCGCTTACCCCGAGAGTGCACGCGCAGCTTGGTTTTGAAGAAGACGTCGGTGACTTCGTAGTCCACCAGGGTCGGTAGGTCGCGGGTGTGGTGCACGTAGCGGAAATGGATGGGATCGACGATGTTCTCGGCGACGACCCGTGGTTCGATGGGCAGGTCCCCGTACTCGAAGGCACTGCCCGCGGTCGCCACGTCCCAGAACTCGCCCGTCGGATACTCATCGCGCAGATCTTCCAACAGATCCGGTACCGCCCACGCCGGCGGCTGACCCGCCACGTCGTGCCACAGGTAGACGATGCCGTTGCGCTCGCATACGGGCCACGGCTCGATACGTCGTTTACTCGTCCTTCCTTCCGGCACGGCCACGTTCTGCCCGTCCGGCCCCCAAGTCCAGCCGTGGAACGGGCACACGATGCAGTCGTCGACCACCCTGCCGCCATAACCCAGATGCGCGCCGAGGTGCTGGCAGGTCGCCTCCAGGCAGCGTAACTGCCCGCCGACCGACCGGTAGAGGACGAGCTCCTGGCCAAAGACCTTGAGCGGCTTGATATCACCGGTTGTGAGCTCATGCGACCAGCCGACGACGAACCAACCGCTCGGAGCCATCCACGCCGGGATCCGCACCTCTGACTCGGTGTCGGTCACCGTGATCGGTTTACGCACAGCAAGCCACCTCTCAAGCCGACCAGATGATCGAACACTACGATACTTAGACAGATGCGTCAAGTATTCGTGATGAGCGCCCTGACCATCGCGGTTGCGGTGGCGTGCGGCGAATGTCGCCTTCCTCCGGGCATATCCACAGTCGAGGAGAACCACAGCGACTCGAGCATCGCTTCTAGTGCCAGCCCCTGGGAGACGGGGTCGCCAAGCGAACTTCCGCGGATGCGATCGATGTTATGGCCGATACGGGCCGCCCATCGCCGCTGCGCCTTCCAGCCGGATTTCTGCAACCCTGGATCGGCAAATGCCGCCTGCCGCCATACTGTGGCGAACGCGCCGAAATCGTCAAAGTACGAGAAGAATTGCGCTACCCAGGAGGCTAGGTCACTATCGTCAGGCCGCTGCGGCAGCGCATCGAGCGCCTCAAGGATGCGGGTCAGCTGCTGGACGGACCGCTCAGCGACGGCCAGAAACGCATCTTGCTTGGTCGCGAAGTAGACGTAGAAAGTAGGACGGGAAACCCCTGCTCGCTTCGCGATCTGCTCGACCCGCGTGGTCGAATAGCCGAGTTCCTGGAAGGTCAGGCGAGCCCCTTCGAGGATCTGCTCACGAGTCCGGTCCGTCTTGGCGCCAGCCGCCCATGGCGGCGTGCGTTCGCGCGACTTCATCGCCATGAGTGAAGCACATGACGCGGCGGCCCCGCGTCGCACGTGTCTTCGAGGAATATAGTTAGATGATTTTGCATCCTAGTGTCCGGAGGACAAATGCCGTCGTCAACGACCTCTGTCAACGTCGGGCTATATTTCGACCTCCGCAATCCACTTCAGTGGCGGCAGGATCCTGCGCGACTGCACGCTTTCGCACTGGAGCTGTGCGAGGAAGCCGAACACCTGGGCGCGCATTCAATCTGGCTCACCGAGCACCACCTGTTCGACGACGATTACATCGCCGCGCCGCTGACGTTCGCGGCCGCGGTGGCTGCGCGGACCAAACGGGTCCGGGTCGGCACCGCGATCGTGATCGCACCACTGCACCACCCTGTCGAGATCGCTGAACAAGCGGCGATGGTCGATCTGATTTCGAACGGGCGCCTCGACCTGGGCCTGGGTGCCGGCTACCGGGTACCGGAGTACGCCCTGTTCGGCAAGAGCCTGCAGCGCCGGTACGCGCAGACCGATGCCTGCGCGCGCGAGGTGCGACGGCTGTGGGGCCCCGGTGGGGTGACGCCCGGGCCGGTTCAGTCCCGGCCACCGATCTGGATGGGTTATCAAGGACCGCAGGGGGCGCGGCGGGCCGGACTTCTTGGTGAGCGCTTGCTGTGCGCGGATGGCCGCCTCTGGGAGCCGTACCGGACGGGATTAGTCGCGGGTGGGCACAATCCAAGCGCCGCAAGGATGACCGGCGCGGTACAGGGGTGGGTCAGTGACGATCCCGAGGCGGACTGGCCCGTGGTATCCAAACATCTTGCTTATCAGGTTGATTCGTATCGTCAGCACATGGTGGAAGGCACTGGGAGGCCACGACCTCGCCCGGTCGATGCAGATCGGCTGCGCGGCCGTGATGCGGGGGTTCTCGACTATTTCTGGTGTGAGACACCATATTCCATGGCGGCGAAGGTCCGGGCGATGATTGGCGACGCGCCCGCCGAGACGGTGTTCTTCTGGGCGTCGCTGGGCGGGATGCGCGAGGAGTGGGCCCTCCGGCATGTGCAGACGATCTGCACAAAGCTCGCTCCTTTACTGAAAGGCTAAGCGGCGCCTAGACCGCGCAGCACGAAGCCCAGCAGATGTTCGACCTCGTCGGCGGCATCTGCCGTCGACTTCTGATAAAAACGGTCGAGAAGTGCGGCATCGAAAGCCGCCCGTATCGACCGAGCATCCACCTCCGGAGTGCACACGGTGAAGATACCCTCGGCTTTACCTCGATGGAGAATCGCGGCGATTGACGCCTGATCGGCCGCCATGACGATTTCGAGTTCGCGGTTATAGCCAGGAGTGCGCCGAAGCTCCTCCGAGTAGAAGATGGCCACCCTCTTGCGCTTGCGCGGATTCGACACAAGCTCGAACAGGTGCGTCATCCACGACCGCAGGGCCTCGATTGGGGTCTCGGCACGCGCCACGACCTCGCGCAGTTGCGCCTGCACTGCTTCCCGATCCCTACGGAACATTTCTAATAGAAGATCGTGTTTGGTTTTGAAGTTCCGGTAGAAGGCTCGCGTCCCTAGCCCGGCTTCCTCGAGTATCGCGGTAATGGATGCCGACTCCTCGGAGTTGCGATCGAGACACCGGTAGGCGGCATCGATGATGCGCTGCCGCTCTGATGAGCGATCGAGCGTCTTAATGTCAGCCACAATGAACTACACCGGCATCCTGCCATTTCGCGATTGTCGCGTCATCGTATCCGAACTCGCGCAGCACGGCGGCAGTGTGCTGCCCGGCAAGGCATCCGCCGGGCGCCCTGACCTCCGATCGACTCAACCCGACCAGCGGCGAGAACCGCAGGTGTTCATCGAAGATGGGACTCACAGCAGCAACGGTGTATTCGGCCGCGAGCTGCGGATCCGTCTGGATGAGCCGTGCTGGGGCACCCTCGTAGAGTTGCACACATCCGATGCCCGCCGCCCCGAGATGTTTTTCCCAGAACGCCGCCGACTCCTTGCTGAATGCAGCCTCGAGACGTCGGGCGAGCTCGTCATCATTAGCCGCCCGGTCTGCCGGCGTCGACAGGTGTTGGTCGCCGAGATCGCCGAAACCCCGCAGCGCTACCACGAGGGGTTGCCATTCCTTGGACTGCGGCGCGGCCAGGAAAATGCGTCCCTCGCTTGCGTCGTAGATCCGGTAGAGCGCTGAGAGTCCTCTGCCGTCGTGCCGGGGCGCTAAAGGCTCGGGACCATCCGTGTAGTCGACGACCCAGTCGGTGAGCAGATGCGTCACTGTAGCGAGCATCGAGGTGCGCACATCGGTGATCGGACGGCCGCGGTCGCGCCCGACGAGGGCGGTGACGATCGCCGAAGCGACGCCGAGGGCGGCCACGCCATCGCTTTGCAACTCCGGTGACGTTCCCGCGCACGTAACCCGCGGCACGTGGTGCATGACATCATCCAGACTCGAGGTCGTGCACGCGGCGTCCGGTGTGTTGGTCAGCGCCACCCCGCCGGCCGCAGAGATGCTCGGGGCATAGGCCGGACGAGAACCGAAGGGTCCCTCGACGCCGTAGCCTGGCGCCGACACGTAAATGAGGTTGGGGTTGATCGCATGCAGCGTGTTCACACCGATGCCCAGCTTGTCGGCGGCACCAGCCCGCATGGACTGCAGCACAACGTCGGCGCTCGCCACGATCCGGTGAGCCACCGCCCGACCCTCCTCGGTGTGTAGATCGACCTGGATACTTTCCTTGCCCTGCATCACCTTCGCGCCGGCCGCCTCCGGAAATGGCAGGAGGTTCCGGATGTCGTCACCGTTGATGTTCTCGAACTTGATGACGCGTGCGCCGAGGTCGGCGAGCACGCTCGAGGCGTAGGGAGCAGCGAACATTTCGCCGAACTCCACGATGGTGATTCCAGTCAGCGGCGGCGCCGAACGTGTGTCACCGGAGGCCTCGACAACGGACTCATCGGCAGCCCAGATGCCTCCATCGTTCCCGAGTCGAGGCGCCGGAGAAGGTCGGCGCAGCATGCCATTCTGGGTGTGAACGAGGGTGCTCGGCTGGCGGACCAGCCCAACCCCGGGATCCTCGACGAGCGTCGACCGGCCCTCGTACACCAGCTGAGGATGACCGAAGACCTCAGGCCCGGACCGGAACAACTCGGCACACAGGTCCGGGTTGTCGTCGAAACACTGCTGCCATTCGGCCAGGGTGCGCTCTCCGACTTTCGCCAACAGGATCGACCAGAACTCCCGGTACAGCTCCGGACTTTCCAGTGTCGGAAAGCCTTTCCACTTCGGATCGGCGAGAAGTTCCATCACCCCGAACTCGGTTAGCATCGCCGCGAACAAATTCGGTTTTACCTGTGCGAACTGCAACCAGTGCCCATCCTTGGTAGGAGCGGCCAAGAGTGCCAACAGCATCGGACTCTGAGGGGTACCCTGCTCCGTCCAGGCGTCTACGGTGTTGTAGGCCTCGGGCCACCGGATACCGACCATCTCGCCGAACCAGTTCCACGCATCGATGGCATGCACACCACGGACAAGGTCGGCCTCGACGATCTGACCGGACCCACTGCGGTTGCGCTCATGCAACGCGGCCAGGATTCCCTGCACCGCAATGTGTCCCGTGGCGAAGCTTGCATAGGGAACGGAGACATACGACGGCCGTGGCGGATTCGCCATCCGGCGCACGGCATGAAACAGACCGGCCTTGGCGAGCACGAGCCCCTCGTAACCCTTCAAGTCCCGCCACGGCCCACTACGGCCCCATCCGGTGATGTGAGCGATCACCAGCCGAGGATGACGCGCCGACAGGGCCACCGAATCGATGCCAAGTTCGAGGAGGGCGGATGCGCTGAACGTCGTCACCATGGCGTCGGCGTCGCGCAGCACTTCGTCCAGTTGGGACGCGCCGGAGCCGGACTTGAGGTCAACGATTTGGCTGCGTTTACCGCGCCCGAAGGCGGGCCAACCGCGAAGCGAGCGCACCGGACTGCCCCCGGGAGGTTCGAGCATCAACACCTCCGCCCCGCAGTCCGCCAGGAATTGGGTGCACACGGCACCGGGCAGCGTGGTGGACAGGTCGACGACGCGGATGCCGGCGAGCGGTTCGATCAATCCCGAGTCGGTCGGCGAACCCAGAGAGACTGACATATCGAACGGCACTCCTTCGAAAATCGATTTTTCGGAATACAGCGCATTAGCCTGCATCCTTGTGATGTGCATCGCATGATAGCTCAACTTTCAGCACAGATTCCAGTGTCAATTTCGGTCGCCGTGGTTGACAGACGACCTCTGAAGCGCATAGCGTTCGTGAAAATTCATTTTTCACGCTTCGAGCGCACGGCGGAGGAACCGCATGACCAAGATCTGGACGAACTCCGGCGACTCGCACTTCCTTGAACCCGACGACCTCTGGCAATCCAGGCTGCCGAAGGGACTTGCCGAGCTATGCCCACGATCGGAAAAGGATCCGGACGGCGAATACGAGACCGTCTACGTCGACGGTCAAATCTTTCGCCGAAAGCTCCCCTCCTCGGCGATGGTGGCCTTCGCTGAGTTGAGCTCGAAGCCGCAGGGGGTGCGAGATGCCCGCGCGCGGCTCGGCGACCTCGATATCGAAGGTGTATGGGGAGAGGTCATCTTTCCCTCGCTGGGCATGTGGGCCTCGACGTTCCGCACGCCGGAGTTGCTCAAGGCCTGCATGCGAGCCAGCAATGAGTGGGCTCTCGAGGAGATTGCCGCCGTCTCGCCGCGCTACGTCGTCACCGCGCAGGTATCCACGCTCGTGGTCGACGACGCGGTGGATGAACTGTCCTGGGCGGCGGACAGGGGTTTCAAGGCCGTTTTCCTGCCGACGACTCCGCACCCGAGTGCCCCGGATTGGCACCGTCAGGAGTGGGAGCCGTTTTGGGCCGCCGCTGAGGAGGCCGGCATGGTGCTCGCGTTCCACATCGGCACCGATCCGGTACCCGTCGAGGCGGGCAACAGTGTGAGCGGCGGCGCAGGTCAGGTGTACCGCGGTCCGGGTGGCGCCATCATGAACTACGCCGAGACGACGTTCTCCGGTCAACGCGCCGCCATGAAAATGGTGGCCTCCGGCGCGCTCGATCGGCACCCGAACCTGAAGGTGTTGATCTCGGAGGGCGGTGCGACCTGGGTCCCGTTCCTCGGCGACCGCCTGCTGGAGGGGTATCGCCAGCACCATATGGCGGTGCGGCCCAAGCTCAGCCGAAACCCGAAGGAGATCCTGTACAGCCAGGTCTACGCTTCGTTCCAGCACGACCAGACCGCCGTGGCGGCCTTCGACCACATGGGTTACCGCAACGTCATGTTCGGCAGCGACTACCCGCATATGGAGGGCACTTTCGGCCACACCCAGGACACGTTGAAGACGCTGTTCGACGGGGTCAGCGATGAGACACGGCTGCGCATCACCCAGGGCACGTTTTTCGAGCTGTTCCCTGACGTCCCGCCCGTGCCGTCCGAAAGCATCTGAGCTGGTGGGCAATTCGAACGGTCTGCGTGATGTCGCCATTGTCGGAATCGGTGCGACGCCCTACTACAAGCGAGGCACATCACTTCCGAAGACCATCATCGAACTCGCCGGAGAGGCGATCCTCGCCGCGTGCGCGGACGCCGGATTGTCCGTGCGCGACATCGACGGTTTCGCCTATTACTCGGGTGCGAGTGCCGGTTACACCGAGAAGATGGACACCGGCGATTTCGTGGAAACTCTTGGCATACCGGAGGTCCGATTCACCGCGGCGCTGACTTCGGGCGGCGGTGGTTCGGCGGGGGCGATCGGGCTGGCCAGAGCGGCCATTGTCGCCGGGGATGCTTCCGTGGTCGTCACTGTGATGGCGTTGCAGCAGTCGAAACAGCGTCTGGGGTCGGTGTTTTCGGCGATGGCGCCCGATCCGATCAACTCGTTCCTGCAGCCGTCAGGGTTGTTCGGCCCGGGCCAGCTGATGTCGGTGTTGGCGCGTCGGCACATGCATCTCTACGGCACGCGGCGTGAGGCTTTCGCCGAGATCGCGATCTCGACGCGGGCCAATGCGCTGAACAGGCCAAAGGCCATCCACCGGGAGCCACTCACCCTCGAAGACTATTTCGATGCGCGGATGATCGCAGAACCGTTGTGCCTCTACGATTTCTGTCAGGAAACCGACGGTGCCGTCGCGGTGATCACGACGAGCGTGGACCGTGCCCGCGATCTCCGTCAACCGCCGGTCCCCGTGGTCGCCGCCGCCCACGGTGGAGTCAAGGAGTGGGGACGCGCATTCGCATGGATGGGCATGCCCGACGAATACTTCGCCTCGTCGGGCAACAAGCCGATTGCTGACCGGCTCTACCGGCAGGCCGGGATCAGCGCCGCCGACATCGACGTGGCGCTGCTCTACGACCACTTCACCCCGATGGTGGTGATGCAACTCGAGGACTACGGGTTCTGCGCGAAGGGTGAGGGCGGCGCGTTCGTCGAGAGTGGGGCGATCCGCTACAACGGTGGCTCCATCCCGCTCAACACGCACGGCGGTCAACTGTCGGAGGCCTACATCATCGGCATGACCCACGTCATGGAAGGGGTCGAGCAGATGCGCGGCACCGCGATTAACCAAGTGGCCGACGCGGAGCTCGCGTTGGTTACTGGAGGGCCGGCCAGCCTGCCGGTCAGCGGCCTTATCCTGGGGCGCGCCGCATGAGCGCGCCCTCCGCCACGCTGGCGAGCACCCTGCCCGGTGAACACGTCCGGATCGCGGTCAACAAAGACACCGAACCGTTCTGGCAGGCCGCGAAGGAAGGGCGGCTGGTCGCGCCACAGTGTGCCGAATGCAACACCTTCCGGCTGCCCCCGACACCGTTCTGCCCCAACTGTCAGTCCACGGCGGTCAACTGGGTTCAGCTCAGTGGTGATGCAACCGTCTACAGCTTCGCGGTCGTCCACGGGATCCCCGGCGCACCCGAGCTGATCGTGGTGCCCGTGGTGGTTGACCTCCCCGACGCGCCGGGCGCCCGGCTCGTCAGCAACGTCGTCGACATCGCACCGGCCGATGTGACGATCGGAATGGCTCTGCACGTGGACTTTTCGCCCATCGCTGACGGCTGGATGCTGCCGGTGTTTCGGGCCGCCGACGTTCGGAAGGAGTGACCAGGCGTGGCTGATGACGAGAGCGCATTCCATGAGAAGCCGCTCGAATTCTTCGCGAGCATCGCCAACACCGGCGGTGACTGCGACGGGCAGGCGATCCTTCCCAAAAACGGACACTTCCGCGCCACCTGTTCATGCGGCAACTGGAGCGTCGAGATCGACGACTCCGAAGAAGGTTTGAGATTGGCACGTATCCACACCGGCAGCTCGCCGGACTGACGTCAAGGGAGACAATCCGTGGGAAACCTCGAAGGCAAAGTCGCCTTCATCACCGGCGCCGCTCGAGGGCAGGGCCGCGCGCATGCCATCCGCTTGGCCAGTGAAGGTGCCGACATCGTCGCGCTGGACATCTGTGCCGACATCGACTCGATGGACTATCCCAACGCGACGCCCGCCGAGCTCGAGGAGACGGTCAAGCTCGTGGAGGACCGAGGCCGGCGAATTGTGGCCCGCCAAGCCGACGTTCGCGACGGCGACGCCGTCGACGCTGTGGTCAGCGATGGTGTCGACGAGTTCGGCCGCCTGGACATTGTCGTGGCCAACGCCGGTATCGTGCGCCTCAGTGAAGGGTCGAACCGGCGGCAGATCTTCCGGGACATCATCGACGTGAACCTGGTCGGCGTGTGGAACACCGTCGAGGCGGCGATCCCAACCCTGATCGCCGGCGGTCGCGGCGGATCGATTGTGATCACAAGCTCGAGCGCTGGTTTAAAGGCCACCGGCACCGACCGGGCCGGTGGTCAGGCCTACGCCGCCGCCAAACGTGGACTTGTCGGTTTGATGCAGGTGTGGGCCAACCACCTTGGGCCGCACTCGATCCGGGTCAACACGATTCACCCGACGGGGGTGGCGACCGGCATGGTGATGAACGAGACGATGGCCAAGCTTTTCGAAGCCAATGACGAGGCGCTGTCGGCCATGCAGAACGTCCTGCCGATACAGATCCTGCAGCCCGAGGACGTCGCGGAAGCCGTCGCGTGGCTGGTGTCCGATGCGGGCAGGTTCATCACCGGCACCGCCTGGCCCCTCGATGCCGGCTTCTCGGTGAGGTAACGGAGAGACACATGACCGCTTCGATGATGGACACCACCCGCCCCGAGGTCACCTTGCGGATCGGCGGTGAGAAACGGCGCACCTCCGCCGGCGGCACCTACCAACACATCAACCCGTGTACCGGAACCCCCGACGCCGCAATCCCGATGGCGGGACCCGCCGAGATCGATGCGGCGGTCACGGCGGCCCACGACGCGTTCCGGAGTTGGCGTCAGACGAACCCCGCCGAGCGCCGGCGCATTCTGCTGTATTTTGCCGACTTGATCGAACAACACAGCAGCGACTTCGTTCGCCTCGGGACGTTCGACAACGGCACCCCTTCGGGGATGGTGTCCGCGCTCGTAGCCATGTCCGTCGAGTGGACGCGCTACTATGCCGGCTGGGCGGACAAGATCACCAGCGATATCTCGGCCTCCTTCCGCACTCATGGCGAGTTCAGCTATACCCTGAGCCAGCCTTATGGGGTCATCGGTGTAATCATCACCTGGAACGGTCCGCTCATCTCGCTGGCCATGAAAGTGCCTGCCGCCCTTGCTGCCGGCAACACAGTAGTGATTAAGCCGTCCGAACTCACCCCTTTCAGCGCCAACCTCTACGCCGATCTCGCTGCCGAAGCCGGGATACCCGCCGGCGTAGTCAATGTGGTTACCGGATCCGCCGAAGCCGGCTCAGCGCTCGTCGCGCATCCGCATGTCAAGAAGATCACTTTCACCGGCGGCCCGGATACTGCGCGCAAGATACTCGCGGCCTGCGCGGAGCAGATCAAGCCTGCGGTCATGGAGCTCGGCGGAAAATCGGGCAACATTGTCTTTGAGGACGCGAACCTCGACCTCGCCTGCAGTGTCGGGACGATGATGTCGGTAGGGCTGATGAGCGGTCAGGGGTGTTCTCTTCCGACGCGGATGATCGTGGCGCGGCCGCTCTACGAGGACGTTATCGCGCGCGTCTCGGCCATGGCTTTGGCGATCAAGGTTGGGGATCCATTCCAACCCGACACTGTTGCTGGTCCCATCGTGAACGCCGCAGCGCTGGAACGGATCACGGGCATGATCGAGCGCGCCAAGCACGACGGCGCACGTCTGGTTACGGGCGGTGAGCGTATCGGTGGCGAACTGGCGGAGGGGTACTTCCTGCAGCCGACCGTGTTCGCCGACGTGGACCCTCTTTCAGAACTGGCGCAGCGAGAGGTCTTCGGCCCGGTGCTGTCGATCATTCCGTTCGACAACGAAGCTGAAGCCATCGACATCGCGAACGGCACCCCGTATGGGCTGTCCGGGTATATGTTCACGAACGACCTCAAACGCGCCCACCGTGTCGCTGAGGCACTCGAAACCGGAGAGGTCCTGATCAACGGCGCCATGAACCTGGCAGTACACCGACCGTTCGGCGGGATCGGCATCAGCGGAATGGGCAAGGAAGGCGGCCGACAAGGGCTGGACGAGTTTCTGTGGACCAAGAGCGTCAGCATCGCCTGATTCCCTGACATGAGCGGAACCGACTCAGGCACACCAGGTTTTCGTCTACATCCGCTGCACGGGATTCATGAGCCGACGCACGGGACGCCGCGACGACCGCCTGGCTCGGTGCGGCGAACCAGCTCCATCGACATGACCCGCGATCCCGGCTCCATGGATCCGGTGTACCTGTCGGGCCGGGCACGTGACCTCCAGACGGCCGGCGACGGCACCACGACAGAGACCGGCCGAGCCCGGCTGGAAGCGACAATCGAGATGATCGCCCGGGTCGTCCACCACCTCGAGGTCGAACCGGCCGTTGCCAACATGCACCTCGTCGGGGCGCCCGCGATGAGCGGCTTTCGCGCCGCGGTCGACAAGGCCGCGCCCGAACTTCGGTCCCGCCGGGACTTGCGCTATACGTTGCTCGACGACGTCCCGGTCGCCACGCTGGTCTCCGGACACGCGCTATCGGCGTCCGGCGCTCTGGGTAACGCGACGAAGTCGGGCTACCTGCCGGTGGCCGATCAGTGTGCCGGCTTCGTCACCGGCGGTCTGCTGATGACCTCGTTCAAATCAGGCGACCCCGCTGTGGTGACCGGACCGACCGCTCCCGCCCTCGAGGACCCGGCCGATTCCCTCGCCTGGCATGACATGACCGCGTTGCCAATTCACGGTATGCGGAGGCGGCGAAGACTTGACGTGCACCAGGGCTCGGATGGTCCAGAGATTTCGATCGATGCGATGTTCCGCGACAGCTACGTGCGCGCCGACGGCACCGAGACCATCATCCACGAGTACACCCTCGACGCATCGGCAGATGCCGACACCGGGATCATCCTGAGCTCGAAGGCGGTGCCCAGGGTGCTGCCCTGGCAGGAATGTCCCGGCGCAGTCGCAAGCGCAACGCAGATCGTCGGAATGCGATTGGACGAGTTGGGAACCCGGGTCCGTCAGGAACTGTTCGGCACATCAACCTGCACGCACCTCAACGATCTCCTGCGCAGCCTGGCCGATGCCGCGGCGCTGATCCCCCTGCTGCACACCGATTGAACGCTCAGCCATTGGAGGAATCATGCCCACGCCCTTGACCTTTGACGTCTCCGATGCCATCGGAAGCGGTGAACAGCTCACCCAAACGGCGTGGGCGTTTCTCCCAGAACACCCGACGGAAGCGCCAGCGATACTGGTGTGCCTGGCGGGCGGGTTGTACGACAAGCACTACTGGCACATGGAGATCGACGGGCATCCTGGATACAGCTTTGGTGAACACATTGCCGACGCCGGCTATATCGTCATCGCGGTTGACCACCTGGCCGTGGGCGAGAGTACCGACCCTGTCGACTCTGGCCCGCTCGGACTCGAACTGCTTGCGATTGGTGACGCCGAGGTAGTCCGCCAAATCCGCGCCATGAGCGCCGAGGGCAGCCTGATTGACGGCCTGCCGCCCATGACGCTGCCCGTGGTGGGCGTCGGCCACTCCATGGGCTCGTGTCTCACCACAATGGTTCAAGCGCGCGACAGGGTCTATGACGCCGTCGCGCTGCTCGGGTACGGCGTGCAGATCACCAACGTCTACGCACACGATGCCGACGCCAATGACCTGGAAGCCCGCATCCGACAGAACATCGCCATCGCCTGTGAATTTTCGGGCGCCCGGCCCGAAGACAGCCACACCATCGCCCCGCGGTCGAACCTGATTGACATGTTCTACGGCGGCGAGGTCCCTCTGGAGGTAATCGACGCGGACACAGCGGTGCAGAGCAGGGTGCCCCTTCGTGCGGCGGCAGAAGTCACCACTCCCGGCTTTGTCGAGCACTACACACCGGAGATCGAGGTGCCAGTATTCCTCGCATTCGGAGCAGCTATCGACGTGTCGCCCAACCCCTATGGCGAGCCGGTCAACTACACCGGTTCGTCCGACGTCACCTTGTACCTGGTGCCGAAGGCCGGGCACTGCCACAACTTCGGTAGCCACCGCGCTGCGCTATGGGACCGCATCGCGGCATGGGTGCCAACGGTGGTGTGAGCGGCGCCAATGCAGGCGTAGCAATCCGACCCACTGCGCACGGCGCTTCGAAGATGGGGCGGATCAAGATCCACGGTGACAAAGCACTAAGGAAGACTTTCGGTAAGTACCACCCCAGTTGTCGAGGTCCGAAGCTAGCGTGCGGCGTCTATCGTGCTACCGCCGTCAACCATGTAGGTCATACCGGTGATGTACTTCGAGTCATCGCAGGCAAGGAAGAGGGCTACCGGCGCGACGCTCTGATCTGGCGGCGAGGGCATTCCCAAGGGGACGTTGGCAACCATCTTTGCCACACGCTCATCTTGCACTGCCTCGGCGAGCGCTTCTGTCAGAGTCGTCGGGCAGATGACGTTGACACGAATTCCGTCCGCTCCCCACTCCCGCGCGGCGGTGCGGCTCAGGGCCCGAATGGCCTCCTTGGCGGCAGAGTACGCCCCGTAACCCACTGGCGATGAAATCCCTGCGGGCGAGCCAAAATTGATTACCACCCCGCGCCGCTCCTTCAGGTACCCATGACACGCCTGCATGAAATGCAGAGTAGCGATCGGGCCCGACGAAAATTGCATCTGCAGTTGATCATCGTCAATGTCCACTAGTGCGTTGGTAACACCGGTGGTGTGGTGTGCGTTATTGACGAGGATGTCGATGCCGCCGAATTGTGAGACCGTGGAGTGCACCGCTGCATGCACCTGCGCCTTATCGGTGACATCACATTGCAATCCAATCGCGGATCCTCCGCCTTGGGTGATGGTGTCGACGACCTCGTCCACCGTCGATCCCGTTCTGGAGACGACCGCTACCAACGCGCCCTCTTGCGCGAAGCGAAGGGCAATACTGCGACCGATTCCGCGGCCCGCACCGGTTACCAGGGCCACCTTGCCAGACAACCGATCTGCCAGTCCGCTCATTTCCATCTCCTCAAATATCTCTCGAAAGAGCCAGTACCGGAACGAAGTTCGATTTATTGAAAACCCCGGAAGGGTGTGGAATGCCTACACGTCAGCCACGTTGCGCGACCAGTAACGCGGAATCTCCAGTGGTGTCTTCAGTCCTTGCTCTGCAGAACACAGCGCGGGGATCGCATTGATCACGGGCATTACCGTCAGCTTCAATCCCTCCGCGTAGTCGAAGTTCGACTCGAGTTGACAATTCAGCCGCATAATGCGATCACTTCCTCCCCGAATCGCCGGACGGTGTCTTCGGACGCGCCGGGGTCGTCGCCGCAGACGATCACTACGACACGATCAACGCCCATCTCGGTTAGTTCCGCTACCTCGTCGCGCATACGGCTGCTGTCCCACCCGCGTCGAACGTCGAGCATCGGCCAGTGGCCACTAAGGACGACTTCGACGGCGTGCGCATCCCGTCCATGCGCGACGGTCGATCTGCGTAGCGTGTCAATCCGCTTGGCGAGTTCGCCGAATCCATCGATGGGGGCCGTGCGCATCATCCGGGCGAGCTGGCCGGTGGCGAGGACGCCGAACCAACCGTCGCCGTATCGGGCTGCACGCTCCAAACCCCACCCGGCGTTACCGTGTACCCACAGTGGTGGCCCTGGCCGCTGCACCGGTAGCGGTTGAAGTACCACTCCCCGGGCATCGAGTGTGCCGCTGCTGAAGCTGATCTCCTCACCGGCCCACGATCGTCGAAGTATTCCGACCGCCTCATCGAACGCCGCACACCTGGAGTCGAAGTGGACGCCTAGTGCCCCAAATTCGCCGCGGAGATAGCCCGTGCCAAGGCCGACGATCAATCGACCATCGCTGAGGGAATCCAAGCTGGCAGTCTGATGAGCGGCGAGGAAGGGGTTTCGATATGGCAGTACGAGTACAAAGGTGAGAAGTCTGATCTTCGAGGTCACCGCCGCGCAGAAGCCAAGCGCGGAGAACGGGTCGATGCTTCCTTCGCCACCCGCCCGCACCCATCGGGCAGGCGGAGCCGGGTGATCGGTGAAACCCAACGACGCATACCCGGAGTCCTCGACAGCGCGTGCGAATCGCGTGAGAGCGCTGGACGACAATATGTCCGGCGTCCAGTTCGGATCTGCAGTGGCATGCTGGATGTCAAACTTCATCGCGATTGCCACACCTCTCGGAGCCCTTCTGCCGAAGGCCCATGCCCGACGCACAATTGCTGAGTTGATGCGAGCATGGCGGAGATCCTTCCGAGCCATTGAGGTAGAGGCTGGCCCCTCTGGGCGCTCCCCGGGCCGATCAAGTTATATCATTAACTAATTATCTATAACGTTAGACCTCCAGCTGGCCTCCCCTCTTCGCGGGGCCGTGGGTCCGGGCGATTGTTCGATACGGCATCGTGGATTTGACCGACATTTTCAACGCATGTGTTGAAACTGCGGTATGCTCCACTGACAGTGAATGTTCCGGCGAAGGAGCGCATCGATGCAGAACTGGCCCACGATGCAACCCACCGGCTGGTTCCAGGTGGCGTGGAGCGCCGACCTGGAAATCGGTGAAGTGAAGCCCCTGCACTACTTCGGCCGTGACCTCGTCGCCTTCCGCGGGCACGACGGGCACGTGTGCGTCATGGATGCCCACTGTCGCCACCTCGGCGCCAACCTCGCCTACGGCGGATGCGTGGTCGAGGACGGCATCCAATGTCCGTTTCACGGCTGGGTGTGGAACGGCCAGGGGCGCAACGTCCGTATCCCCTACCAGGATCGTCCCAACAAGGGCCGACGGATCCGCACTTATCCCGTCACCGAAACAAACGAATCGATATTCATCTGGCACGACACCGCTGGCCGAGAACCGTTGTGGCAACTGCCGACTGGCTTCCGGATGTTGGGAGATCACGTCGCCTCACGCAGCTACCACCCGTTCAGCGCGGAGTGCCGCACGCGGTCCCCGAACATCCACGTGCACCCGCAGGTGATCGCCGAGAACGCGGTCGACCCGCACCACTTCCGCTTCGTCCACCGCACCCCAATCAGCCCAGTGGTGCTGCGCGAGTACACCGATACTTCGACCTGGTCGGCGAAGGTGGGATTCGGCAGGCGGTGGGCAGATGGTGTGGATCGCCCCGACGACACCCTCAACACGATCGAGATCTATTGGTCGGGCATCGGGGTGAGTTTCAACGGAGAACACACCCGAGAGGGAATCCGGGTCGTCTCCATCTGCACCACGCCGGTCGACGACGAGACCTCGGACATCTTCGCCGGCTACTGGATCGATGACGAAAGCGAAGATTTCGCCGACCGGCTCGCGGTAGCCAAACGCGCTCTGCCCCAGGATATTCAGATCTGGGATCACCAGCAGTACATGGATCCACCGACGCTGGCGACCAGCGAGGCGGCCGGCTTCAAGAAGCTACGTGCGTGGTGCTCCAGCTTCTATCCCGAGCACCAGGCGGTGGCGGAGCGACTTGTCGGCCACGGCGTCTGACGGCCCCGCGGGGCGGCGCAAGTCCGACCGCACCCGCGAGTCGATACTGGACGCCGCGCGGATAGCGTTCGCCCGAAAGGGCTTCTCAGCTGTCACCATTCGTGACATCACCGATCTGTCCCAGATTAACCGCGCCAGCTTCTACTACTACTTTCCCGACAAGACCGAATTGTTCATCGAGCTGGGTACGGCGACCTACCGCGAAGCTCTGCACGTCGTGGAGTCCTTCGGCGAGCTGGACCACCCGCCGACCCGATCGGCCGTTCAAGTGTGGGTAAACAGTTATTTCGCGTATCTGGACCGCAACGGCGCCTTCGTCATCCGCTCTTCTGACGACGCGCCGCAGGATCCGAAGTTTCGCGCAGCGGTGACCCGCGCCCACGGCCGAACGGCCGCGGCTCTCGGCGAGCGTATCGCCAAGCTGTCGGCCCGCCCGCCCGCGGCCGATCCCGTCGCGTTAGGGCTGTCGGTGATGGCGATGCTCGACCGCACCTGGTTGATGGTGCAACACAACGAGATTCCATCGGCGTCACGAGACGGTGTGGTCCTCGCGCTGTCCGAAATGATCGCACGCCTACTGAACGGTTGACCGTCCTGGCAACTACAGCCGGCCCGCAACCCGTAATTCTGGATGCACCCACTCCGGCGATCGCTTCTCCTTGAAGGCGAGGAACCCTTCTCGAGCCTCGGGACCGTCGAGGCTCACCTTCATCCCGATGCGATCGTAGAGACCCAGGTAGTTGTCGAGACTGGACTTGATGAGGGCACGCGCCTGCGGCGCGGTCCGACAGCACTGAGCGAGAACCTCACGGGCAGCTTTCATCAGCCCGTCATGGGGAACCATCCGGGCGACCAGGCCCCAGTCAACCGCCTCCTCGGCGGACAACACCCGACCGGTGAACATCAGATCCCGCGCGCGAACCGGTCCGATCACCCTGGCGAGCATGTGGCTGTAATAGGTGTCCGCAATTCCGCGGTACAACTCCGGCACTCGGAACGTCGCCCGGTCGCTGACCACAGCCATGTCACTGCAAAGGGCGATCTGGAGTCCGCCGCCCTGGGCGAGCCCGTTCACGGCGGCGACGACGGGTTTTGCCGACTGGCGCAGAGTGTCGAACGGTGTGACGTCCATGCCCATCGTCGCGGCGAAGTCCATCCAATTGTCCTCGGCGCCTTGGGCGAGGTCGCCGCCAGGGGCGAATACATCGCCGGTGCCGGTGATCAGCAGCCCAGCCAGGTTCTCGTCGGAATTGACCCGCGAGATGGCGTAGCGAATACCGAAGTACATCGCCGGAGTCATCGCATTGCGTGCCGCCGGGCGGTCGAGCACCAGGATCGCGAAGCCGCCCTCGCGTTCGAATCTCAGAAAGGGCGTGCCCAGCCAGTCGCCCTCGGGCGGGCGGGGGCTGAGTTCGTTGGGCTCGGCCGACATGTCACTCCTCGATTGTTGAATTCCGCGGTCCGTCACTTGCTGAAGAACTTCAGCGGGCGTTCGACGAACTCGAACACCACACCATCGGGCGACCTCAGAAACGCGATGTACAACCCGTCGATCTTGGTTCCGGGGAGCGGGCACCACACCACATCCCCCATCTGCTCAATAGAATTCGGAAGTGCTGCCAGTGCCTTCTTCACGTTCTCGACCCGCAGCGCGCAACGGTAGAGTCCCTGGCGGTTGCCGCCCCACGGCACCGGCACGTCGGTCGCGGTTTCCGGATGCTGGACCACCGTGACAGTGAACTGTTGTTCGTCTTCTGGAAGCGCGAAGCGAGCGACGACGCATTCGACGGAATCGCCGGAGCCGCCCGGCGCCAACTGATTGCCCGAAACCGCCACTGCTGTCGGCGCTTCGGTCTCCACGAAACCGATCGCGGTCAGGAACTCCGCGGTGGCGAGGATGTCGATGGCCGCGATGCGGATCCCGGAAAACAGAGCGCCGGCCGACGCGTCCAGATCATCTGTCGCCTGGGCCAACTCGATGACAACACCGTCGGGGTCGAGTGCGAGCACCGATTTCGCGCCCGAGATGAGTCCATCGACCGGCTCGCTGACCTGCACACCCTCCTTTCCCAGTGCTACAACGACAGTGTCCAGATCCGCCACCCACATGAGCGCCGCGCGGATGCCCGGTCTGGTCGGGTAGGTGCGTTGGTCACGTGCCAGAGCCGGCGATCGGAAGGCGATCGCCTCCAGCGCGCAGCCGTCCCGCGGTCCGCGCATGTCATAGAGAAATGCAGTGGAACAGTACGTTTCGTCATCGATGCCGAGGATGGCGCCGTTGGTCGGCACCATCGGGTCGGTGCGCATCCTGGCCGACAGTCCCAGAACGCCCGAGTAGATTTGCTCTGTCGCGTCTAAGGACTCACAGTTCAGGTTGACGTGCAGGAACCGGCGAGCCAGGTCATCAGATACCACTACAGCACAACCGATTTGACTTTGAGGTCGATGATCTGGTCCTCGCTGAATCCCAGCTCGGCCAGGAGCGCGTCGGTGTGCTCGCCGTGCCCCGGCGCGCAACTCAATTTCAGAGGCGTCTCGTCGAACTGCACGGGGCTGCCCGCCAACGCGAACTCGTTGCCGTTGGCGTCGGTGGTGCGCGGCAGGTAGCCGTTGGCCAGTACCTGCGGGTCGTCGTGGATCTCCCGCGCGGTACGCATCACATCCCACACCCCGTCGAAACTCTCAAATGCCTTCTCCCAGTGGCTCAAATCGTGCTCGCCGAAGGTCTTGCGCAGCTCGGCGATGCATTCGGCACGGTTTTGGAAGCGCACCACCGCATTGGCGAATCGCTCATCGGAGACCAGGTCCGACCGCCCAAGTCGCGTGCAAAAGTCGGTCCAGAACCGGTCCGCCTGCAGCAGCACGAAGGCAATGTGGCGCCCGTCGCGCGTCTGGTAGATGCTGGCAACCGGGTTGGGCATCTCCGCCAACTCGAACTTCGGGATGTCCTGCCCAGTGATGCCGGCGCCGACGATGTCGGGGCCCAGCTGCCAGATCGCCGAGCTGAGGAGGGACACGTCGACCACCGACGGTTCCCCCGTGCGTTCGCGTTTGTACAGTGCTCCGACGATGCCCGAGGCGATGGCAAAGCCGCCGTACACGTCGCCGAATGCGGGGCGCTGCACCGGAGGGTACGAGCCGTCGCCGGCGGCGTAGGCCTCGCCGATCCCCCCGCGTGCCCAATAGGCGGCCAGGTCGAAACCGCCCTGCGTGGCGAGGTCGCCCTTGGTTCCGTAGCCGTGGCCGCGGGCATAGACGATTTTCGGGTTGCGGGCGCGTACGTGCTCGACGTCGATGCCCATCCGCTGGCGCGAGTCCGGCAGCAGATTCGTCAGGAAGACGTCAGCGGTTTCGATGAGTTTCATCAAGAGTTCGAGACCCTCGGGCGTCGACGAGTCGAGGCCGATGCTGCGCTTCCCCCGGTTCGGCTGTTCGATGAAGTGGTTGACGCCCCCGGCGCCCGTGACGATCCCCGAGCTGATCAGCCCGCGCTGCGGATCACCGGTCTCGGGATGCTCGACCTTGATGACGTCGGCGCCCCAGTCGGCGAGCACGGCACCCGCTGCCGGGACGAAGCTCCACGCGGCGAGCTCGACAACACGAACCCCGTTCAGAATGTCGGTCATGCGATGGGATATCCGATCGTCTTGGTCTGCAGGTACTGTTCGAAGCCCTCGTGGCCGTTCTGGCGCCCGATGCCACTCATCTTGTAGCCGCCGAACGGCGCGTCGGCGCCGTAATACATGGCGCTGTTGATCATCAACGAGCCGGTGCGGATGCGGCGCGCGACGGCCATGGCCCGTTCGGTGGAGCCCATGATGGCGCCGGCCAGACCGTAGCGGGAGTTGTTCGCCAACTCGACAGCGGCGTCGTCGCCACCCTCGTACGGCGTGATCGACAGGACCGGCCCGAAGACCTCCTCCTGGAAGATCGTGTGAGCCGGTTCGACGTCCGCAACGACCGTCGGCGCCACGAAGTAGCCGCGGTCCAGCCCGTCCGGCACGCCCCCGCCGACGGTGACGCGGCCACCCTCGCGCTTGGCGATCTCGATGTAGTCGAGCACCCGGGCCTGCTGCTTGGCCGACACCAGCGGCCCGCAGAAGGTGTTCGGATCCGACGGGTCGCCGACGCTGAGCGCACCGAAGGTGGCGGTAGCCACCTCGACGGCCTGCTCGTAAAGCGAATGGGGCACCAGCATGCGGGTGGCGAGCGCACAGCCCTGGCCGGAATGCATTAGGGCGCCAATGCATCCGGGCAACGCCGTGTCCAGATCGGCGTCGTCGAGCACCAGATATGCCGACTTGCCCCCGAGCTCGAGCATGTTGCGCTTCATCGTGTCCCCGGACAGGCGCTGGATGAGCTTGCCCACCGCCGTCGAACCGGTGAAGGACACCATGTCGATCCGTGGATCGGTGGCTAGCACCTGAGCGACGTTGTTGTCAGACGCCGGAACGATGTTGACCACACCGGCCGGGATGTCGGTCTTCTCGGCGATGATCCGGCCCCACCGCAACGCGCTCCACGGCGTCTCGAGTGCGGGCTTGAGCACCATGGTGTTTCCGGTCGCCAGAATCTGGCCCACCTTGTTGCTGATGATCTCGAACGGGAAATTCCACGGGGTGATGGCTCCGACCACCCCCATCGGCTCCTTGACGACGACGCGGTTGTACGGAACCCCCATCTTGGCGTCCTGGTCGAGCATCCGCTCCCACGCGAATTTCGAGATGTATTCCGCCGGCCACTTCACCGCGTCGGCCAACGGCCACTCCAGCTGCGCGATATAGGTCATCCCCACCGTCGACCCGACCTCGGCGATCAGTTCGGCGCGGATGTCCTCCTTCTCCTCTTGCAACGCGTTGTGCAGCTGCAGCAGGCAATGCTTGCGGAACTCGTGGTCGGTCGACCAGTCGGTGGTGTCGAACGCGCGCCGCGCAGCGGCGATCGCCTGTTCCATGTCCTCGGCGCCCGCATCCGTACAGGTTCCGAGCACCTCCTCGGTGGCCGGGTTGACGTTGTCGACGGTCCTGCCCGTGGACGAATCCCGCAGCCTGCCGTCAATATAGAGACGAGTTTCGGGGTCGAACTGGACGGTTGTTGCGTCAACCGGCGATGCCGTCATTGGCACTCCTTTTGCTGGACTGTGGGCGCGGCCTAGTGTACCTCTTATAGATAACTGTTTAGCTGATTCGAGCGTAGGCCGGATCCCAATTCCGAACAAGGGGTGCGCAGTGCTTGACGACTACGCGTCGCAGGTCGCGATCTTCCGCCAGGATCTACGCCAGTATCTGCGCAACCTCGACTGTGCCGACGAATGGCGCGCCGCCGCGTGCACGACCGCCGAGGACGGGCTCGAGCACGATGCGGCGGTAATGGCGCGGTTGCACGCCGACGGCTGGAACCGCTACGGCTGGCCCGAGGCGGCCGGCGGCTTGGGAGGCAACGAGATTCACCGTGCCGTCCTCTACGAGGAGCTCGCGAACGCGATGCTCCCCATCCCGGCACAGGCGTGGACCTTAGAGGTGATGGGCCCGGCGATCCTGAAGTTCGCCCCGCACCTGGCCGGTGAGTACCTTCCCCGCTACCTCGACGGCACCGAATGGTGGGGCCAGGGCTTCTCCGAGCCGGAGTCCGGCAGCGACCTGGCCTCCCTGCGCACCCGGGCGACCGATGACGGCGCGGGTGGATTTGTCGTCAACGGCCAAAAAATCTGGACTTCTCAAGGCGGCACGGCCAAGCGGCTCTGCGTGCTCGTCCGCACCGGGTCGCCAGAGAGCAGGCACCGCGGCCTGACGATGATGCTGATCGACACGGACGCACCCGGCGTGACGGTGCGGCCGATCGCGTTGGCCAGCGGGCGGCGCGAACTCGCCGAGGTGTTCTTCGACGACGTCCGGGTGCCACCGGAACGGCTGGTCGGCGAGGTCGCCGGCGGCTGGGCCGTGACGATGTTCCTGATGCAGTACGAGCGCGGCATGTACGGCTATGCGGCGCTGAACAAGGTGCTCATGGACTTGGGACGGCTGCGCGAGTACATGGTGACGCGCGGAATGGGTTCGACCGAACGAGACCGGTTCGCGCGCGTCTACGTCGACGTGATCACGGCGCAGGCCCGTGCCGCCACCACCGTGCGCAAGCTGGCCGCCGGCGAGTCCGTGGGCCCCGAAAGCAGCATCGACAAGCTGCTCTGCAGCGAGGCCGAGCGCGCGGTCAACGACCTGATCCTCGACGTCGCGCGAGACCACATGATGGTCGGCAGCGGGGGCGACCCTGCCCAGCTCGACACCGCTCGCGCGGAGTGGTGGTACTCGCGGGCCGCCACGATCATGGGCGGAACCGCCGAGGTTCAGCGCGGAATCATCGCTGACCACATTCTCGGGTTGCCGAAGGAAAGGCGCGCATCATGACCATGCGCACGCGAGGGGCAAGTCCGACCGACGAATCGTGGCCGATGATCGAAGAGGCGGTGTTCCGCCTGTTCGAGGAAGTCGCGGCCAAGCAGGACCATGTCGCCATCGGTCCGCTGCTGGCCGAGCTCGGCTGGTCGGACATTGAATCCGAATACCCGGTGGACGCGTGTGCGATGTTGTTCCGGGCGCAGGGGCGGACCCTGGCGCTGACGGACGCGCTGGACCGGGTCATGCTGGCCGAACTGGCGTCGTTGGTGGATTCGCCGGTCGACGCCGTCGTGCTGCCCGCCCTGTCCCACGGCTCCACGCCCAGTTCGACCGAGGGCCACGTCAAAGGCATCCTGCTCGGCCTCCCGCGCGGTCGCGTCCTGGTTCCGGTCTCCGGCGCGATGGGAACGGTCTCCGTCACCCTCGTCGACGCAGACCAGCTGCGGAGCGAACGACTCGACACGTTCGACGCAAGTGTGATCTGGAGTCGCGTCGAGGGAGCCGCCGACGGCCACCTCATCGAGGCGTCGACCGAGTGGGGCCGGGCGATCGCGGCGGCGCATCGCTCACTGGCCACCGAGCTTGTGGCGTTGGCGGACCAGGCGCTGCACATCGCCGTCGAACACGTCAGCGTCCGCGTCCAGTTCGGTTCGCCGATCGGCTCGTTGCAGTCCCCCCGCCATGCCCTGGCGGCTGCCGCGGCCAAAGTGGAGGGCGCGCGGGCACTTCTCGAGGACTCGTGGCGCTACGGCGGGGTGTTGTCGGCTCAAGCCGCGAAGGTTGCAGCGGGTCGGGCACACCGCGGCGTCGCCGATGCCGTCTTGCAGGTGTGCGGGGCGGTCGGGTTGACCGCCGAACACGACCTCCATCGATATGTGAAGCGAGGCTTTCAGATCGATGCGCTGTGCGGCTCCTACTCGCAGCTGGAGTCGCTGCTGGGCGACCGCCTGTTCGACACCTTTGCGCCCGGACGCGCCCTTCCCGCGATCATCAAGCTGGACTGAGGAATCATGCGCCGCAATATTTTCGACGAGGTACACGACGACTTCCGCGCCACCGCGCGGGAGTTCTTCGAGCGAGAGTGCGTTCCCAACGTGGAGAAGTGGGAACGCGACGGCAAGGTCAGCCGTGAGGCGTGGCTGGCCGCGGGCGAGCACGGTCTGATCGGTTGGGAGTTCGACGAGAAGTACGGCGGGCTCGGTGTCAAGGACTTCCGGTTCAACCAGATCATCTCCGAGGAGATGTTCATGACCGGCTCCGTCGGCATCGGCCTTGGCGTCCAAAACGACATCCTGATGCCTTATCTCAACAGCTTGACCACCGACGAACAGAAGGCGCGTTGGCTGCCGAAGTTCATCTCCGGGGAGTACATCGGTTCGATTGCGATGTCCGAGCCGGCGGCGGGGTCAGATCTGGCCGGCATCAAGACCACCGCCCGCGACGAGGGCGATCACTGGGTAGTCAACGGGCAGAAGACGTTCATCAGCAACGGGCTGCTGTCGAAGCTCGTGCTCGCAGCGGTGAAGACCGATCCGGCGGCGGGGCGCAAAGGCATCAGCCTGCTGATGATCGAAGACGGTATGGAGGGTTTCACCCGAGGTCGCAAACTCGACAAGATCGGGCAGTTCTCCGCTGACACCGCAGAGCTGTTCTTCGACAACGTCAGAGTGCCGAAGGAGAACCTCGTCGGGGAACTGAATCGCGGCTTCTATCACCTGGTGTCCAACCTGCCCTTCGAGCGAGTCGGTGTGGCCTGCTATGCGTTACCCGCAGCGCGGCGAGCGCTCGACCTCACCAAGGCTTATGCACTGGAGCGCACCGCCTTCGGCCAGCCGATCGGTACGTTCCAAGTCAACCGGCACTTCATCGCCGAGATGCAGGTGAAACTCGATGCCGCACAGACGTATCTCGACCAGTGCGTGCTTGCGGTCAACGAGGGCACCCTCTCCGACGCCGACGCGGCGGGCCTGAAATGGTGGACCTCCGAGGTGCAGTGGGAGATCCTCGACCGGTGCCTGCAGCTGCACGGCGGCTACGGCTACATCAACGAGTACGAGGTGGCTCGACTGTGGCGCGATTCTCGGGTCCAGCGACTTTATGCGGGCACCACCGAGATCATGAAGGATCTCATGGGCCGCGCGATGGGCTTTTGACGATGAGCTTGCTCACTGAGTGGGTGCGTTAGCGATTTACGCAGGGCCGTTCGGCTAACCTACAAACAGTTAGTTGATTACGACTACGGTGGAGGGTCGATATGGAGCTCACCAGCCTTCGCGAGCCGAAGATGGCCGATCGCGTGGCCACCGTCCTGCGCAGGATGTTCATCCGCGGCGAGATCGCCGAAGGGACGATGCTCCCCCCGGAGTCAGAACTCATGGAGCGGTTCGGCGTGTCGCGGCCGACGCTGCGCGAGGCATTCCGCGTTCTCGAATCGGAATCGCTCATTGTCGTGCAGCGTGGCGTCCGCGGCGGCGCCCGGGTCACCCGACCGCGACGCGAGACGCTTGCCCGTTATGCCGGAGTGATTCTCGAGTACGAGGGCGTGACACTCAAAGATGTCTATGACGCGCGAATGGCTCTCGAGACGCCGATGGTTGTGCAGCTGGCCAAAGAGCGCAACGCAAAAGCGATCGCGGAGTTGGAGCAGATCGTCGAAGCCGAGGAGCAGCTGAAACCGGGCAGCGACGCCGTGGTCCAACTGACGGACTTCCACGCCGCCATCGCACGGCTGTCGGGCAATAAGACCTTGCAGATCGTCAGCGACATGCTGCATCACATCGTCGAGAAGGCAAATCGCTCGCTGCAGCCCACCGAAGGTGCTCGCGCAGAGCAGGCGGTCCGTCGGTCCGCGAAGACACATCGCATGGTGCTGGATCTGATCAAGGCGGGGGAGGCCGAGAAGGCCGGCGAGCTGTGGAAAAAGCACCTACAGAAGGCGGAGGAATTCGTGCTGTCGGGCTCCGAATTGTCCACCGTCGTCGACCTTCTCGAATGACAGATGTGAGCCGGGAGGCCGGCCACGACATCGAGACGCCAATCCATCTGCTTCGGCGATTCGGGATCGAGGTATTGATCGCGGATCAGGAATCCGCCGTCGTGGAGATGTCGATGCCGCTCGCGGGCATGCGCAACCCCTTCACCAATCTGCCGACGGTCGGCCCACTCGGCGTGCTCATCGATGCGGTCAGCGGAATGTCCAACCACTTCCGGTGTCGCGACGCCGAGTGGACGGTGTCCACCGAATTGGCCATCGAGCTGAGCCCCGAGGGAAGCGAGCGGGCGACCGCGAACGGCGCTTCCCCAGTCGTCGCCTCAGGTCGACCGCTGGGCGCTCGCGACAGCGGGACAGCGCTTTCCGTGTGCACCCTGACGTGCGATGGCGTCGTCATCGGCGGGGGTACCGTGCGGTCGTATTACGTCGCGCCCGACGCGCTCGACCTGAGCGAGCCCACCGAGACCGTCGCCAAGCGTCACAACACCTCCCTGGCAGAACTCATGGCCGTGGAGCCCCTGCCGCCTACCGACGCCGTACGCGTCCTGCGCCAGCACGTAGACCCGTTCCTCAACAACGCCGTCGGCGTCATCAACGGCGGAGTCGCCTCGGCGGGACTCGAATTGGCCGCGTCTGCGGCGGTGAACACCGGCGGTGCGCCGATGCGAACCGCGTCGGTCCGGGTGAATTTCCTGCGTCCGTTCTACGCCGGCGACCGGTCTCGCTACGTAGCGGCGCCGCTGCGCATCGGACGCAGCACCGCGGTCGCCGACGCACGTGCAATCGGGGACGACGGCAAGCCCGCGCTGACTGCCCGCGTCACCGCCTACCGCTAGCTAGCGGCTACTTCTTGGACCGGGCACGGAACGCGGCGACTCGCTCCTTGAACTCCGGCGTCGAGAACGACGTCAGCTCCTCGGCGAGCGCGTACTCCAGGACGCCTTGAGCAGCCCGGGCAAGGTGCATGTTCAGCGCCACCTTCGATGACCGCAGAGCCTGGGGCGGCAATGCGGCGAACCGCTCGCCGAGTACCAGCGCCTCCTCGAGCACCGCGTCGTCGGGGACGACCTTGGTGACCAGATTCAGCTTCTCCGCGATCGACGCGGTGATCCGATCACCAAGCAGCACATACTCCTTGGCTTTCATCATGCCGATCAGCAGGGGCAGCATGGCTGCGCCGCCGTCCCCGGCAGTGAGCCCAACGGCGACGTGCGGGTCGGCCAAGTAGCTGGTCTCCCCCATCACCAGCAGGTCGGACAACAGGGCGATCGAACAGCCCAGCCCCACCGCCGGTCCGTTGACCGCGGACACCAGGGGCTTCGGGAAGTTGATCACCTCGAGGAAGACGGTGCGGGCCTCGTGGATCTGGAACGCGCGCGCCACTTCGTCTTCGATGAGGCGGCCGAACATCACCATATCCCCGCCTGCCGAGAACGCCTTGCCGACACCGGTGGTCACGACGGCCTTGACGTCGACGTCGGCGTCGAGCGCCTTCCAGATGGTGGCGAATGCGTGGTGCACCTCCTCGGTGACGGCGTTGAGCGCCTCCGGCCGGTTGATGCTCACGACGTGAACGTTGCCGCGCTTTTCCACCAGCAGCCATGGGGCGAACTGCTCGTAGCCGGCGAGGGTGGCGATGTCGGAAGCCGTCATGTGATTTCCCGTCAGCCTTTCTTGTTTGAAAGGATGGTCACCGCGGAGACCGCGGTTGGACCGCCGATGTTGTGCGCCAAGGCAAAACGAGCGCCGTCGACCTGATTCTCCGCCTGGCCGCGGAGCTGATTGAATAGCTCGTAGCACTGCGCGACGCCGGTGGCGCCCGGCGGGTGTCCCTTGGCCTTCAAGCCGCCGCTGGGATTGATCGGTATCGAGCCGCCCACGTAATTCTCGCGCGCCTCGACCAGTTTGTATGCCTCGAACCTACTGGCGAAGCCGAGGTCCTCATAGCTGATCAGTTCCACCCCGGTGAAGCAATCGTGCACCTCGGCCACGTCGATGTCACTCGGCGTCACCCCCGCCATCCGCATAGCCGACTTCGCCGCCCGCACGGTCGGCGGAAAGGTGGTCATGTCCTGCTTGTGCTGATGCATCACCCGATCCATACCGATGCCCACCCCGCGCACCCACACCGGGCGATCCGTGTAGCGATCGACTACGTCCTCGGCAGCCAAGATAACCGCCGCCGCCCCGTCGCTCTGCGGTGTGCAGTCGTAGAGGCCGAAGGGTTCCACCACGATGGGTGCAGCGAGCGCCTTCTCGACACTGATCTCATAGCGCAGTTGGGCTTTGGGGTTTTTCAGCGCATGGAAGTGGTTCTTCACCGCGACCATGGCCATGTGTTCCTTGGTCGCCGGCGACTCGTGCAGATACCGGGTGACGTGTAGCGCGAAGTTCGCAGGAGCCACCAGACCGAGTGGGTAATCCCAGGCGTTGTCGCGGGTCATCGCCGCCCAGTCCCAGAAGGTGGTGTTGGAAGCGGTCTCGCGCACCTTGTCCGCCCCCACCACCAGGACCACGTCGTAGAAACCCGACGCGATGGCCATGGTCCCGTTGCGGATCGCGTCATTGCCTGTGGCACAGGCATTCTCGACGCGAGTAACGGGTATGTCGGTGAGGTCCAGGGTATCGGCGAGGATGCCCGACGGGAAGCCGTCAGTGGTCGAGAGCTCGCCGAACCACGCCGCCTCGATCTCGGACTTCTCGATGCCCTTGTCGACATTGCCGACGGCCTCGGCGTAGGCCATCGGCACCAGGTCCTTGATGCCGAGTTCGAAATGTTCGGCGAACGGGGTCATGCCCGCACCTACGATGGCGACGTTCCTCATGCCAGAATTCCTTCCTTGCTACGGCCGGGCCAGAACGCGTAGCCGTAGTCGGGTATGCCGGCGCGGATGGCGATTCGTCGCAAAACCACCGCACCGGACTGCCCGATCGTCGTCTCCCCCGCGGCAACCCCGGTCACCTTCATCAGCACCCGAACCGGGCTGTCGTCGAGTTGCACGACGGCCAACGAGTATGGGCTGGGGAGATCCGGTACCGGGATCCGGATGGTCGTGTGGGTGTAGACGGTGCCCGTTCGCGGCAACGGCTCCAGCCGGCATTCGGCGGCGAGGACACCGGAGTTGTCGACGCGGACGCGGGGCGGGAACTGCGGGGCGGAATCGACGCCGGGCCGTTCGTCGAATATGGCCGCTTCCCAACGGATCTTCGGCTCGAATGCACGGCTGTATGCCGGCAGGGAGATGGGAATGCCCACCCCCTCGGCGATCCGACTGGCGGGAAGCTCGCGAGCGGGCACCTCATCGCGGACAATCCGCGGTCCGGGCGCGCCGGTTAGTTCCGCCACGCTCATCGTCGACTGTTCCGCCGCGAACACCAGGCCGGATGTGCCGCTGCCGATCGCCTCGGCGAGCACCCTGATGACCGCGGCGGCCGACACCCCAGGGTCCTCCACGGCCGCCTTCGCGTCGACTTCACGACCGAGTTGCGCGGCCGGAACGCCCGCCACAGCCGCCACGACGGGGTTGCCGGTCAGCCCGAGCCGGCTCATGGTGCCCCGGATTCCGATCTCACGCTGCAGGCGCGGGTCGGCGTAGGAATGACGCCTGCCATCGTCACCGCGCGCCACCAGTGGCAGGCTCCTCGTCTGGCGTCCGACCGCGGTCAACGTGGGTTCGCCGTCGCCGGTCAACACGGCAGCCGCGCCCACCGCCGCGCCGTTGTCGTCGGCCGCAATCACCAGCGTGCCGGGCGACGCCGTCACGATCTGGTCCAGGACAGCGGGCGCGCCGCCGAGCACCTCCGCGATCGGCGTATCAGCCGGCAGTGACAGCGCGGCCAGCAGGACCGCGCCGTTGCCGCCTTCGATAAGCGGAAAGTCGCGGGAGACCAGGACCACGCGACGGGCAACAGCATCAGGGTCGGTCGCCCGGCCGGCCGCCACAGCAATGGTGAGCGCGTCCTCGTCGGGTCCCTTGACCCGACGGTCGCCCTTACACCACGGCGGCGCGTAGGTGCCGATCGAGATGACGTGGGTCATGGTGCCTCGCTCCTGTGCGACGGGGCCGCCGCGGTCGTCCATCGAATGAGATATATAGTTATAGCATTCAACGCTACATGTCCGCGCCCGCCGGGCGAGAGGAGCTCAAGACGGTGGACAGATCGGGTTCTCGCACGCTGAAGGACCGCGTTCTGGTGGTGACCGGTGCCAGCCGTGGCATCGGCCGCGCAATGGCGGTGCGGGCGGCTGCCGACGGCGCCGCCGTTGCTCTACTGGCGAAGACCGACGCCCCGAACGCCAAGCTGCCCGGCACGCTCGGCGAGTCGGCGGACGCGGTTCGCGAGGCCGGCGGCCGGCCATTACAGGTGGTATGCGACGTCCGTGATCCGGAAGCGGTGGCAACGGCCGTGGCGAAGGTGGCAGAGGCGTTCGGCGGGATCGACGCCGTGGTCAACAACGCGGGCGCACTGGATCTGCGGCCCACCTCGAAGCTGCCTGCCAAGAATTTCCGCCGTCTGCTGGAGGTCAATGTCGAAGGGCCCTTCGCGGTAGTGCAGGCGGCGCTGCCATACCTGCGGCTGTCCGACAACGCCCACATCGTGAACGTCTCGCCTCCGGTGAATCTGGACCCACGCTGGATTGGCGCGCACGTCGGCCATACGGTCGGCAAGTACGCCGAAAGCCTGTTGACGCTGGGCTGGGCCGCGGAATTCGCGTCGGTACCCATCGCGGTGAACTCGCTGTGGCCCGCGGTCACGGTGGCCAGCACGGGGATGATCGTCGCGATGGGCGACGGCGTGCGGGCGCAAGCCCGAGACCCCCGCATCATGGCCGACGCGCTGCACGCCCTGATCACCCGGCCCGCCGATTGCACTGGCCGCTTCTACACCGACGAGGAGGTGCTGCGCGAGGAAGGTATGGACGACTTCGGCGGCTATCGACTCGCCGCCCGCGAGGATGACCTGGCGCCCAACTTTTATCTGCCTTCCACGCCGCTGCCGACGGTTTAGGTTGAACCGTGAGCCAATTCGACGCGCTGCGCGCCAACGAACCCGAGCTCGCCAAGCTCCGTGCCTCGGTGCGGGAGTTCCTGCAGGCTGACCGGGCGGAACACGGCTGGGTGCCCGACGTCGACTCCTGGCTCGGACAGTGGGACGAGGGATTCAGTGCGCGCCTCGGCGCGGCCGGTCTTGTCGGGCTGATCATCCCCGAGGAGTACGGCGGGCGAGGGTTGACCCACCTGCACCGCTACGTGGTGACCGAGGAATTGCTGGCCGCGGGTGCCCCGATCGCCGCACACTGGGTCGCCGACCGACAGGTCGTTCCTGGCTTGTTGGCCTACGGCAGCGAGGAGCAGCGCCAGCGGCTGCTGCCACGCATCGCCGCCGGAACTTTCTACTCCTCCATCGGCATGAGCGAACACGGCGCCGGCTCCGACCTCGCGGCCGTACAGACCAAGGCGACCAGGACCGACGACGGCTGGCTGCTCACCGGTACCAAGGTCTGGACGAGTGGGGCTCACCACGCCCATCAGGTTGTGGTGCTCGCCAGGACGAGTCCACCGGACCCGCAACGACGGCACGACGGCTTCAGTCAGTTCCTGGTTCCCTGCGACGCCGAAGGCGTGCGGATCGAACCGATCCTGCTGATGAACGGCGACCATCATTTCAACGAAGTCGCCTTCGAGGAGGTCTTCGTGCCGGACGGCGACGTGCTGGGCGAGGTCGGCCAGGGATGGCACCAGGTGACCGCCGAACTGTCCTTCGAGCGCAGCGGGCCCGAAAGGATCCTGTCGACCGCACCGCTGATCATGGCGGCGATCCGGCTGTTGAGCAGCTCTGGCGACACCGATGACACCACCGCCGGCATCGTCGGCGACCTTGTGGGACGGCTGATCTCGTTGCGACAGCTGTCGGTTTGGGTGGCACGCATGCTCAGTGAGAACAAGGACGCGGCGAACCAGGCGGCGCTGGTCAAGGATCTCGGCACCCGGTTCGAGCAGGACTCGATCGACGTGATCAGCGACGTGCTCGACCAGGTGACACCGACACCGGAGCTGGCCGCGCTGGCGGCCACCGCGGCGCTGCACAAGCCCCTGTTCACCTTGCGCGGTGGCACCAACGAGGTGTTGCGCGGTGTTGTCGCACGTGGAATGGGGCTGCGGTGACGGCGTTTTCGAAGGGCGTGTTCGCCACAGACACCGCCGATGACGAACATGCCGAGCTGCGGCAGCTGGTCGACGATATCGGCCGACGATCGTTCGATGCCCGGATCGGCCAGCGCAGAATCCCCGAGCAATTCGACGCGGAGTTGTGGCGCAACCTCGAGGACACGGGGCTGGCCCGGTTGACGAGCACTGCGGATCTGGGCGCGGGGCCGCCTGAGCTTGCCATTGCGCTCTCCGGCATCGCCCGGTACGCGGGCGCGGTCCCGTTGGCCGAAACCGACGCTCTGGCAGGCTGGCTCGGAAACCTGGCGGGCGTCGAACTGCCGGAAGGACCACTCACCGTCGCGATCGCTGACACGGACGCTTCTGGGGGCCGCATCCGCGGGACGGCAACTGACGTTCCGTGGACGCGCGCATGCGCGGCCGTGATCCTGCTCGCGCGAGGCCCCAACGAGGCGCGCGTGGGCGTCGTCGACATCGACCGCGCCCAACTGGAGGAGGGCCACAACCTGGCCGGCGAGCCACGCGATCGATTGACCTTCGACGTGGCCGCCGACGAGCTCGCCGTCGTCGAACCGGCCGTAGCCGACGAGTTGTCGCTGCGCGTCTCATGGTGCCGCTGCGTACAGGTCGTCGGGGCGCTCGATGCCGCCGCAGCGATGTCGGTGACGCACACGAGGGAACGAATCCAATTCGGCCGGCCGCTGAGCAAGTTTCAGTCCGTCCAGCATGCTCTTGCCGCGATGGCCGGCGAGATCGAACGCGCTCGAGCCGCCGCCACGCTGGCCGTCGCGGCTGCCGCCGAATATGGGTTCCGTTGCCGCGAAACCGAGTTCGCGGTTGCGGTCGCACGGGTGGCTATCGGACGGGCGGTCACACCGGTCACGACCATCGCCCACCAGCTTCACGGCGCGATCGGCGTCACCGCCGAACATCCGTTGTCGTCCGTGACACTGCGAGCGCAGAGCTGGAGCAGCGACTGCGGCACCACGGCCGGCCACGCACGTCGGCTCGGACGGATGGCCCTGAGCGCCGCCGATCCGTGGGACCTGGTAATCGGCAATTTGTGACCGGTGCAATCAACTCAGAAGGAGAACCAGTGACAGTCGAGAAATTCAACGGTGCGTCCGCGATCGTGAGCGGGGGCGCGGGCGGCCTCGGGGAGGCAACGGTGCGGCGATTGCACGCCGAAGGCCTCGGCGTGGTGATCGCCGACCTGGCCGCCGACAAGGGCAAGGCACTCGCTGACGAGTTGGGCAGCCGCGCCGCCTTCGTCAGCACGGACGTGACAAGCGAAGACTCGGTCTCCGGGGCGATCGAACAGGCCAACCAACTCGGTCAGCTGCGGTATGCCGTCGTCGCACACGGTGGATTCGGTGTCGCACAACGCATCGTGCAACGCGACGGCAGCCCGGCCGATTTCGCCGGCTTCACCAAAACCATCGATCTCTATCTCAACGGGACCTACAACGTCGCCCGGCTCGTCGCCGCCTCCGTCGCGGCCGCGGAGCCGCAGGCCGACGGCGAGCGAGGCGCGCTGGTGCTCACGGCGTCCATCGCCGGTTACGAAGGTCAGATCGGTCAAACCGCCTACGCTGCGGCGAAAGCCGGCGTGATCGGACTGACGATCGCCGCCGCGCGCGACCTCAGCTCCGCCGCCATTCGGGTGAACACGATCGCACCCGGGACGATGAAGACGCCGATCATGGAGTCGGTCGGAGAAGAGGCGATCGCGAAGTTCGCCGCGAACGTGCCATTCCCCAAACGCCTCGGGGCTCCTGCAGAGTTCGCCGACGCAGCGGTCTTCCTGCTGACCAACGGGTACGTCAACGGTGAGGTGATGCGCCTTGACGGCGCACAACGCTTCACTCCGCGTTGACTTCTCGCGGGGCCGGCACTTCCCGGCTGCGCTCATCCGATGAATTGTCAAAATAGTTGTATGTTTCGCCGCCCGGCGCGTAGCATCCATTCGTGGCGCGGCTCACACCGTGCTCGAACACTGCGGCACATTCGGGTTAATAGCGGGTAACGAAGGGAGCGCCTCATGGGCTTGCTCGACGGTCGGGTCGTCTTCATCACGGGTGCGGCCCGCGGACAGGGACGGTCACATGCCGTCATGTGCGCCGAGGAAGGCGCGAACATCGTCGGTGTGGACATCTGCCACGACCTCGACGTGGTGCCCTACAAGCTCGGCACCCTCGAGGACCTGGAAGAAACGGCCCGCCTCGTCGAAAAGACGGGCCAGCAAATGCTTTTCGCGCAGGCCGACGTGCGCGACAAAGCCGCGCTGCAGACGGCCTTCGACACGGGCGTCGAAAAATTCGGCCACATCGACACGGTGATCGCCAACGCAGGCGTCATTCTCACCAATCTCGATGAGGTGGACGCCTCCGAGGCGCTGCGGGTCGGAATCGACATCATGCAAATCGGTGTGTGGAACACCTTCCAGGTCGCTATCCCCCACATGAAGGAAAGAGGCGAGGGGGGCAACCTCGTCGCCACCAGCTCGATGGCGGCGTTACTGGACATGACCGACGGTCGAGGCGGCTCCGACGCCTACACCATGGCAAAGCTGGCAATCACCGGCCTCGTGCGCGCGTATGCGAATTTGCTCGCAGCCGACCGGATCCGGGTCAACGCCGTCGCCCCGACCAACTGCGTCACGCCGATGGTGACGGAGAACCCCGCGCTGTTCAAGGTCATCGAAGCGTATCCGCACCTGGCGAATTCGATGCAGACAGCGCTCCCTGACTTGCCGATGATCGAGCCCAGAGACGTCAGCAACGCCATTGTGTTCCTGATATCCGATCTGGGTCGGTCGTTCACCGGAAGCCTACTCAAGGTCGATGCCGGCATGGACGTCCGCCGCTAGGGGACGCCGTCCGTGGACTACGGAATTCGTGGCAAGTCGGCGACGGTGGACTGCACCGATCGGCATTCTGAGGACGGGGGACGACCTTGAGCACCAACCAGCGGGAACGAACAGTCGCAGGCGCGGCCGAACTCGACTGGGCGAAACTGCCGATGGGCGCCGACCGCGGAATCGGCTGGCAGACGGTGCGCGACGCCGGACCCGTGGTGTACATGGACGGGTGGTACTACCTGACCCGACGCGAGGATGTCCTCACGGCGCTGCGCGATCCGAGCACGTTCTCGTCGAAGAAGGCGTTCGACGTGCTTGGCAGCCCGCTGCCGCTGGTCCCCATCTCATTCGACCCGCCCGAGCACACCCGATTCCGAAAGATCCTGCAGCCGTTCTTCAGTCCGCACACGCTCAAGGACATGCTGCCGTCGCTGCAGGAACAGGCGATCTCCATCGTCGAAGCGGCGGCAGCGAAGAAGGAATGCGACGTCATGGCCGATATCGCGATCCCCTACCCGTCGCAGGTGTTCCTCACATTGTTCGGCCTGCCGCTGAAGGACCGCGACCGCCTGATCGCGTGGAAAGACAACGTGATCGCGCTGTCGGAGCTGCCGTCGATGGAGGGCGCAGACCTGGCCCCCGCACTCGAACTGGTCACCTACGTCTCGCAGGCTATCAACGAGCGCCGCCAGAATCCGGGAAACGACCTGCTGTCGCAGGTGCTCACCGGCGATGACCCGCTCGACGACGCCGAAGCGATCGGGCTGAGCTTCCTCTTCGTCCTCGCCGGCCTCGACACGGTCACCGCGGCGATGGGCTTCGCCCTTTTGGAGCTGGCGCGCGATCCCATGCTTCGGCGGACACTGCGGGAGAACCCTGAGGAGATCAGAGTTTTCGTCGAGGAGATGGTCAGACTGGAGCCGCCCGCCCCCATCGTGCCGCGAGTGACCACCCGAGAAGTGACGATCGGCGACGTGACGCTTCCGGCAGACACAGGCGTGCGCTTGTGCCTGGCGGCGATCAATCGCGACGACAGTGACGCGATCTCGGCCAACCATGTGGTCATGGACGGAAAGATTCATCCGCACTGGGGATTCGGTGGTGGCCCACACCGCTGTCTCGGTTCTCATCTGGCGCGAATGGAGCTCAGCCTGATCGTCGAGAAGTGGCTGAAGCGGGTGCCCGAATTCGAGGTCGCCCCGGGCTGCGAGCCCGAGATCGTCTTTCCGGCCAACACTTTCGGCCTCGGCTCGCTGTTACTGAGGTACTGACGGGTGGCCACTTCGAACACATCCCACACCGTCGCGGTGGTGTGCGTCGAGTGCCAGAACGGTGTGCTCGGGCCCGAATCGGTACTCCCGCAGCTCGCCGCGGACAGTGCGGGACTCGTCGCGAAGCTCTGCCGGCTCCTCGACGCGGCGCGGATCTCCGGCGTGAGGGTCGTCCATGCCACCTATGAAGGCACACTGGGCGGCGGTCACCCGGGCACCGCACGGATTTGGCGGGTGCTGGGACCGGCCACCGCGACATGGGCGCCCGGTTCCCCTGAAACTAAAGTACTCCCAAGGCTGTTCGCGCCGACCGACCTGGTGCTACCCCGCCACCATGGCCTGTTTCCCACCATGGATTCCGAGCTGTTGCCGGTCCTCAGGGGCCTCGGCGTGCGGACGATCGTTCTCACCGGCGTCTCGTTGAACCTCGCACTCCCGATCTCGGCCGGACACATCACTCAGGCCGGCTTCGAGCTCGTGGTCCCACGTGACGCCGTTGCGGGTACACCGGCCGAATACGGAGATCAGGTTCTGGACAACACTATTGCTGTACTTGGCCGGTTAACCACCGTGGACGACCTCATCGGAGAATGGGCCGCCGGCACCCAGCTGAGCGGTTGAAATGCCGTCTGTGATAAGCCTTTGACTTAGATGGGATCGAAGGCGGAGATCAGCCAGTGGCCGTCGCTCTTGTCGAGAGTCACTCGCACAGCGGACGCGGTATCGGTAGGGGCATCATTGCCGACGGTCACGCTCTGATTGACGAACACCAGGGCTACCGCGTGGTTGGGGCTCGCCGACACCGAGGCGGCGGCGGGAACGGTCGCGATTGACGCGATGTGGTCTTTCTTCGCACCGGGTATCACCACGTCGTGGATCAACTGGGCGTAGGAGTCCTTGAATTTCCCAGTTAGCCGGTCGCGGGCGACGCCCAGATCCTTCTCGACGCTGTCAGGCTGGTAGGACAGGATCGCTACGGTGGAATCCTTGGCGGCGGCGACCGACTCGATGCCAGCGACTGCTGATCCGCGGACCCAGGCGTCTTGCCACTTGAGGTAGCCGGCGGCGCCTGCAATCACCAACGGCAAAAGGGGCAGAACGCTGAAGGCCACCACACGCGACCACTTGATTCGACGCGTAGGTGCCGGTGGTTCAGGGCCTTCCGAATTCTCGGCATCATCGCCCTCAGCGGATGTTTCCGGTGATTCGGCAAGGTCTTTGCTCTCGATCTCTTTACCGTCACCGGTCTCCTCAGCGCCGCTGATGTCACGATCGGCCTGCGCGGTCGTCTCGTCAGCGACCTCCGCTTCGTCGTGCTCTGTGGTGAGATCGGATTCAACTGGCACTGCGATGCTCCCTTTTCTGATTTGTGGCCATGGTCGTCTTTCGCGCATCCGTCATGGCACGAATGCGACATTGGAGACCTTCGCCTCGTTGCCGACCTTCTGGACGGTGATACGCATCCGCCAGTGTCTGGGATCCTGTTCTGCCGCACCGAGATTGGAAGTCTTGACCGATACGGCAACCAGCACTTGAGCTTCGTCCCCCGACTGCGATTCCAGGCCCGCCTCGGTGACCGTTCCCACCGACGTCGACTGCGCTTTCTTGACGACGTCCATGAATGGCTGGGATCGATGTGAGAAGTCGTCGTAGAAGGCGCCGGTCGCGCTGTCGAGAATGCGCTTGACATCGGCGTCGGCATGCTGCCAGTCGATGGTGGTCAGGTTCAGTGCGCCTTGCCTTGCAACCCGAATCAGCAACCCGCGCTGCTGCTGGGCCTGATACGCCTTGTGTTCCTGAAACCCGAACCAACCGGCCAGGGCCCCTAAAGCGACCACGGTGACCAACACCAGGATGACCGCCAAACGCACCGGCGATCTGGGCGTCTTGGTCGGTGCGTCGCCTTCGCTACCCCCGTCAGCATCGTCACCCTCATCACGAGAGTGGTTGTGCGACTCCAATTCGTCGCTGTGCGCCTTTTGTGCCGCGTCTTCGAAGACGGTTGCCGCCGCTGAGCTCTCGTCGGCACGCCCGGACGAATCGGAGGCCGTTGTGGGCGACTGTGTGGTGCTCAGTTCCTCTTGGGTGGCACCAGCATGCTTTGCCATGTTTGTTCCTTTCTGCTGCCGCTGGCGAGGTCGCTCTGGGTGTACATGCGCCCATCTGGGCCCATGTACATGCCGGTGGCCGGGTCGTATTGAACTGCGGCGATCGGCGGCGGCATCGGCCCCGGCGGCGATTGCGGCGGTGTCTGACCGGGCGGCTCCTCACCCGGAGCGAACTGTGGGACGCCTTGACCGGTATACGTCGCGTTCGGATCCCCCTTCCAGTTGAAGCCGTCATTGAGGGGGACGTAGGTCTGGTCGCTTTCGCACAGCTTCACCGTCGGGGCGCGCTTGCCGGGACGGGTCTCGCACGGATAGTTGTGGGCACCACGCACATTGAGCATCGAGTCTTGGGGCACCCGGCAGTAGAAGTCTCCCTTCGGAGCATCCGGATAGTCCTCGTAGCTGGCCGCCCGCTGCTGCTGGGCCGGCAGGAATCCGGTGGTGCAGGGAGGAGGCCAGTTGAGGTTGAGGTTGAAGCTCAGGAAGGCGCCGTTGTAAGCCTGCTTCGTGTTCTTGTTGGCCACCCCGACGGCCAAGATGTCAGCCGCGCCCTGGGGCAGCTCCACCAGGATTGATTCCAGATTGTCCCGGTAGGTGACGCCCACCTGCCCGATACTGACCAGATTAGCCAAGACAATAGGCAGCGTGGGGTTGAGCCGATCGAACAGCGCCTGGGCCTCAGCGGCCGCCGGACTGCCTTTTTGGAGAAGGCCACGCACCGAAGAATCGTTGTCGCGCAGCTCAGAGGTGATGGTCGCCAGGTGGGCGGCCCATGCCTGAATTGCGCCCGCCGAGTCGGTTTGGCTGTCGAGAACCGGCTTGGATTTGTCGATCAAGTCGACGATCGCGTCCAGATTCTTGCGGGCATCGATCGACAGGTTCGCCGTCCCGCTCACCAACCGGGACAGTTCGGGGCCGAGCCCGCCGACGGCGACATAGGATTCGTCGACCACCGTTTTCAAGTTGTCACGCGGGATCGCCGTCAAGCCCCGATTCGTTGCGCCCAGCAGGGAGTTGATATCTGGCGGGACGTGGGTGCGGTTCGCCGGGATCGTGTCGCCGTTTTTCAGCGACGGCCCCTTCCCGCTGCGCGGCAGCAGCTCCACATATTGTTCACCGACGGCCGACACGCTGTGCACTTCGGCGCCGAGGTCGGCAGGGACGTTGACGTCCGAATTCAATTGCAGCACAGCCTCGGCGCCGCTGTCGGTCAGATGCACGGCCTGCACCCGACCGATCTCGACGCCCCGATACGTCACGTTGCCGCCCTCATAGAGACCACCCGCTTGGGGCAACTGGAGAGTCACTGTGTAGCGGCCCACTCCGAAGTACACGGTAGGCACTTGCATGAAGGCGAAGAACATGATGGTGGCGGCGGTCAGGCTGAGCGCCGCGAAAACTACCAGCTGGATCTTGACCCGCCTCGTCAGCACGATGTCACGGCCCTTGATTGAAGTGGTAGGGAACAACCAGCGGGTTGCCGGGGTTGTACGGCCCGCCCCCGGTGCAGGGGCTGGGCATCTGGCCGATGGTGCGGCCCCACTGCAGCTCCAGCTCGGTCAGATTGCACTCGAAGCGTGTTCCGGTGAAAAACGACGCGTCGAGTCGACTTAGGGTCAGGTCGACCACCGCGGTCAAGTTGGCGTAGTCGCCACGCAGCCATTTGCTCATGGTGTCTCGAGGCCACGGGAAGGTTCCATAAAAGCCGATCGAGCGAGTCAACGCCGGGCCGGCATCCGCGAGCGACTGCAGCACCGGACCGAGGTCCTTGAGCTCCTTGACCAGGTTCTCTTTTGTTTTGTTCGCTGAGTCAGCGGCAAGCGCGCCGAATTTTCCTATGTCGCCCAGTGCCTGCGCCAGGTTGTCCCGCTCGTGTGCCAGCACGGCCAACGCGTCCGGGACGGTCCTGAGCGCCTTATCGATCACCGGCTTTTGGTCGGCGAATTGGCCGACGAGATTGTTGAGGCTCTCGGTTGCGGCGATGATGTCCGCCTTTTGATCGTTGAGGTAGCCGACGAACCTATCAAGCTGCCCGAGCAGGCTTCTCAAGTCTTGCTCCCGACCGGTAAACGCTGTACTCAAAGACTTCGTGATGTCTTGGAGCTGGCCGAGACCGCCGCCGTTGAGCAAAAGCGAAACCGCGGCCAGCGTGCGTTCCGTCGAGGGATAACTGGTAGCCGACGCCAGCCGAATGAGTGACCCGTTTCTGAGCTTCCCCTGGGGAGGCACACCGGTCGGGGGCGCCAGCTCGACGTGCACTGACCCGAGCAAGCTGGTCTGCCCGATGGTGGCGCTCGCGTTGGCCGGCAGGTCAACATCGCCGTCGATGGTCATCGTGACGAGAGCGTGCCAACCCTGAAGCTCAATATTGGTTACATTTCCGACCGTGACATCGTTGACCCGGACACGGGAATTCCGCTGCAAATTCTGGACATCCGGCATCTGCGCCTGAATCGTGTAGGCGCCCGGGCCGGCGCCTTTGGTTCCCGGGAGAGTAAACGAGTTTGCGCCACGAAACCCGCAGCCCGGGAGCCCCGCCAGCGCCAGCGTCGCCACGAGCGCCGTGGCGACGCGCCGCCAATTACGTGATCGACTCACTGCCCACCTCCGGGTGGCGTCATCATTCCTCGTAGACCATCGGCCGGATTGGTATCAACGGGTTGTCTAGCCGGCGGCGCGGCGGGCGCCTCGGGCACCGGTGGGGCGACAGCCGGGGCCGGCGGGTTGGCCGGATCAGCTGCCTCAGGCGAGTTGGCCGGTGCCGGTGGTCGCGGTGGAACGTAATCCGGCCGCAGCCAGTCCTCGCTGTAGGTGATTTCGTTGGGGCGCGCCGAGGCGCCGACGAACAGATTTTCTCCCAGGGGCGGGAAGTTGTACTGGCGGTTTTTGATGATGGGCGCCAGATACTGCACACACAGTTTGGCTGACTGCTTGCTGCCCTGACGCGACGCCGCCTGGATTGCCGAGCACAGGAATTGGATCGGGTTGGCGAAGTTGTTGAGCGCCAGCGCGCCGGTCAATGTCCCCTGCGCGGGTTGGTAGATGTTCAGGAAGTTTTGGAACGCTGTCGGGGCGACGTGCAGAAGTTGTTTGATATCGTCCAGGCTTTCGTTCAGCGCCCCCGAGACCGAGGCCAGCTTGTCCGAGGTCGTGCCTAATGCTTCTCGGTTGTCGGCCACAAAGTTTCGGACGTCGTCGGCGACGTCGTCGAGGTCGTGAACCGCGTTGCCTACCTGGTTGGGGTCTTCGGCCAGCAGGCCGGTTGTCGCGGCCAGATTCTGGTTCAGCTGTCCCAACAGGTCGCTGCTGTCGTGCAACGCGGAGACCAGAATCGACAGGTTCTTCATGGTGCCGAACAGGTCGTTGCTGTGGTCGCCTAGCGCGGAAATCGCCTGCGACAGCTTGATAATCGTGTCGCGGATGTCAGGGCCCTGACCGCGCAGGTTATCGGCGGCGGTGTTGATGAACGCCCCGAGGGTGCTGGTTCCGCCCGGTTGGGTGGGCTGCAGGGTTTGCGTCAGCTTTTCGAGCTGCTGGCGAAAGTCGTCGTATTCCACCGGAACAGCGGTGCGTTGCTGGGGAATCACCGCATGATCGGCCAGCACCGCACCGCCGCTGTAGGCGGGCGTCAGTTGAATGGAGCGCGGCGTCACCAGTGACGGCGACAGGATTACCGCCTTCGCGTCGGCGGGCGCCTTGTACTTGTCGTCGTACCAGAAGCTGATCTTGACACCGTCGGGCAGGGGCTCGATTTTGTCGACCTTGCCGACGCGCACGCCGAGAATAACCACGTCGTCGCCACCGTAGAGGCCGGTGCTGTTGGCGAAGTATCCGGTGACGTAGGTGCGGCCAACACCGGCTGAGCGGGCCAGCGTGACGATTCCGCCGACAAGCACCGCGACCAGAGTGATGGCTACGGCGACCTTGGCCTTACCTACGCTCACTGTCCACCAACTTCAATCTGGGTCGGCGCGGCCGGAGCCGGGTTCGACTGTCCTTCACCGGGACCCGGCGGCGCAGGGGGGCCCGGCGGCGGGCCGCCGGGTGGCGGCGCAGCGGGCGGCTCCCGATAGGGATAGCAGCCAGGTCCGGGCAACGGCACACCGGACGGACCGCACGAATGATCGTTCGGGTTGCCGGTGATGGCGTCCGGGATGGTCATGCGCGGGTCGCCGCCCTGGCCGGTCCGCGGGAACGGGATCGGCAGCGGCGGAGTGCCCGGCTGCCCGGTCTGGGGATCGGCGCGTTGGGTCGGCAGAAGGACATTGGGGTCCAGTCCGAGATCGGAGAAAGCCGCGTCGATGAAGGGCTGCACGAACTGCCCGGGAAACAGGTTGGCCAAGTATGCCTTGAAGAAGGGGCCGGATGAGACCGATTCGCCCAGGCTCAAAGCGTATTTTCCGAGCCCCGTAATCGCCTTCTGCACATTCGCTTTGCGGTTGTCCACGATCGTGAGCACGCCGTTGAGTTTGTCGAGCGCAGGCTTGAGCGTGTTGCGGTTCTCGCTGATGAACCCCTTGAGCTGCCGGGCCAGCGCCGAGAGGTTGTGCGAAATCTGTTCCAGTGAGCGGCTTTGGCTTCGAAGTTGCACCAGCAGGGCATTGGTGTTGGCCGAACGCAGCGACGAGATCGTCAACCTCG
>NZ_LZKK01000316.1 GCF_001672815.1 Mycobacterium sp. E796
GGCGCGCGCGACAGCCACGAGACGCCGGAGCAAACCGCCGTCCGCGAGGCGCACGAGGAGGCCGGCCTGCGGGCCGAGCGGCTCGCCGTGCGCGCCGCGGTCGTCACCGCCGAGGTGACCGGGCTCGGCGGCACCAGCTGGACCTACACGACAGTCGTTGCCGACGCGGCCGAGTTGCTGGACACAATCCCCAACCGGGAAAGCGCCGAGATGCGCTGGGTCGCCGAGAGCGAGGTGGCCGATCTGCCGCTGCATCCCGGCTTCGCGGCCAGCTGGCAGCGGCTGCGCACTTCGCCGGCGCTGTTGCCGCTGGATCACGGCGACGAACGTCGTCACCACCTGCCGCGCACGCTCGAGGTCGAGGCCGGGGTCTTCGTGTGGTGCATGCCGGGCTCTCCACTCCAGGCCGACGAGGAGCCGTCGCAGCTCAGCCGCCTGGTCAGTTCGCTGTTGCAAGCGCCGACCTGAGCGCCTCGGCTGCGGCCCGCGGATCCTCGGCCGCGGTGATCGCCCGCACCACCACGATCCGGCGGGCGCCCGCGTCGAGCACCTCGGGCAGCCGCCGGGCGTCGATGCCGCCGATCGCGAACCACGGCTTGTCCCCGCCGAGACGGGCGGCCTCACGCACCAGGCCCAGCCCGGGCGCGGCGCGGCCGGGTTTGGTCGGGGTGGGCCAGCACGGTCCGACGCAGAAGTAGTCGGCCTCGCCGGCGGCGGCCGTCATCTGGCAAGTGTCGTGGCTGGACAGGCCGATCAGCACCTCCGGCCCGACGATGTCGCGGGCCATGGCCGGCGGCAGGTCCCCCTGGCCCAGGTGCAGGATGTCGGCGCCGGCCGCGCGGGCGATGTCGGCGCGGTCG
>NZ_LZKK01000317.1 GCF_001672815.1 Mycobacterium sp. E796
GCCACCGCCGCCGCCACCGGCCCAAATCTCGTTGCCGCTGGTGGGATCGGTCTGGCCGTTCCCGCCGAACCCTCCGGTACCCCCGAGACCACCATTGCCTCCGGTGCCGTTGACTCCACCGCTCGAGTTGCCGCCGGCCCCGCCGGCGCCGCCCTGGCCGCCGAGGCCGCCCTGCCCGCCGAACGCGTGGGCCAGGGTGCCGTCGGCAAGCCCGCCGGTGCCGCCCTGACCGCCCTGACCGCCGGTGCCGCCATGTCCACCGTTGCCGGCGTGACCGAAGAACATTCCCGCGGCGCCGCTGGCTCCGCCCGCGCCGGCGTCACCGCCGAAGCCGCCGACACCCCCGTTTCCGCCGGCGTTACCGGAGCCGTCACCACCAGACCCGCCTTGGCCGCCCTGGCCGCCGTCGCCGCCCAAGCCGCCCGTCCCGCTCCAGCCGCCCAGTAGGGCGTGGTTCGCGCCGCCGGCCCCGCCGTCCCCGCCGGTTCCGCCGTGCCCTCCGTGGAAGCCGGTACCGCCGGCCGTGGTGTTGTGAACGCCCACCGCGCCGGTCCCGCCCTGGCCGCCGGCCCCGCCGGCCCCGCCGGCGCCATTGAACAGGGACAACAGGTGCCTGTTGGCCCCTCCGGTCCCGCCGGCGCCGCCGTTACCGCCGCTTGCGATGACACCGGGCCCGCCGACTCCACCGTTCCCGCCGGCGCCGCCGGGCCCGCCGCCGAGCCATCCGTTGGCGCCGCCGGCCCCGCCGTTGCCGCCCGTGCCGCCGACGATGCCACCCGCGCCGTTTCCGCCGGCCCCGCCGTTACCGCCGTGGCCCCACAGGCCCGCCGACCCGCCGGCTCCCCCGTTTTGCCCGGTCCCGCCGGATCCACCTTTACCGCCGTCCCCGATTAGCCAGCCGCCGTTGCCGCCGGCCTGCCCGGTCCCCGGCGCCCCGTCGGCGCCATTGCCGATCAGCGGGCGCCCCGTCAGCAGCTTGACCGGCCCGGGCGGCAATCCCGCGGTCAGGCTCTGCAGTTCGCCGACCAACGCCGTCAACGGGTCGGCATTGGCCGCCTCGACGGCCGAATAGGCTCCCGCACCGGCGGTCAACGACTGCACGAATTGGTCATGAAAAGCCGTCGCCTGCGCGCTGAGTGCCTGAAACTCCCGGGCGTAGCTGCCGAACAACGAAGAAATCGCAGCCGAAACCTCATCCTGTCCCGCCGCCAATAACGACGTCGTGGAGCCCGCCGCCGCCGCATTGGCCGACTTAATCGACAATCCAATGCCGCCTAAATCCGACGACGCTGCGGTGACGATCTCGGGAGATATCAGGACGAAAGACGGCATCTGCGGCTCCTCTGGGATGTGAACGGGGCGAACGAGACACAAGTAGCTGAAAATCTACGCTTTCATTTCGAGTCCGGCTGGGCCGTAGGTTAAACGCGGCGACTTGCGAGATTCTTGTGGGCGCGTCAGTCGGGTAGATGTGGCATTTCAAAGCCCGGGTCCCGGCCGACCAATACGGCGGGCGTGAGCGCGGACTTGCCATACCGGCGGCGCACCCGGTCGATCGCGTCGTCAATTTCGAGTCGGCCCGCGTCCTCACCGAACGGCAGCATCAGCTGCTGAGCGCCGCTGCGGTCGATCCCTGATACCGCGAACCCCACCAACGTCAGCCCGCGCTGCGCGATCAGGGGAGCTGCGGACGCGACCAGCTGCCGCGCGGCGGCCAGGATGGGCTGAGTCGACGAGGTGGCCCACGGCAAGGTATGCGAGCGCGTCGCCCGGCCAAAGTCGTCGAAGCGCAGGCGCAGTACCACCGTGCGGCCGGTGCGGCCCGCCGTGCGCATCCGGGCGGTGATCCGGTCGATCAGGTTCACCACCACGGCGTCGATCTCGGCGGCCGACATGCGGTTGCCCGCGCGGCCCAGCGCCCGTTGTGCGCCCACGGACCGACGTCGCACGCCGGTGGTCACCCGGCGGCGGTCGATGTTGCGGGACAGCGCATACAGCTGGCGGCCCATCGCGGGCCCAAGAAGCGAGGCCAGCGTCGACTCGCTCAGCTCGGCGACGTCGGCGACCGTCGCCAGGCCGTGCGCATGCAGCTTCTCGGCGGTGACCGCGCCGACGCCCCACAACCGGCGCACCGGCAACGGGCGCAGGAACGCCAGCTCCTGATCGGGCGGCACCAGCAGCAGCCCGTCGGGCTTGGCCTCCTGGCTGGCCACTTTGGCGAGGAATTTCGTCCGCGCGATCCCGACGGTGATGGGCAGCCCGACCCGGCTGCGCACGTCGGCGCGCAGCCTGTGCGCGATCTGGGTCGGGGTGCCGGAGACCCGGCGCAGCCCGCCGACATCCAGAAACGCTTCATCGACCGACAACGCCTCCACGATCGGTGTGCAGTCACGGAACACCTCGAACACGGCGTCGCTGGCGCGGCTGTAGGCGTTCATCCGCGGCGGTACGACCACGGCGTGCGGGCACAGCCGCCGCGCCTGCGCGCCGCCCATCGCCGTGCGCACGCCGTAGGCCTTGGCCTCGTAGCTCGCAGCCAGCACCACGCCGCCGCCGACGATCACCGGGCGGCCGCGCAACGTCGGGTCGTCGCGCTGTTCGACGGACGCGTAGAACGAGTCAAGGTCCGCGTGCAGGATGGACGCATCACACCGCACGAACATATGTTCGCACGGGGGTCCGACGGCTAAACGGTTTGGCCGTAGATGCTGGTGACCCAGATGTGCGTGAGGGTGTCGACGACCCGGTCCTCGTCGACCGCCGGCGTCTCGGCCGACAGCGCGGCCATCATCGTGCGCTCGTTCATCTGGTTCAGCGAGGTCGCGAGGTCGGCCGCAGGGATGGTCTCCGGGGCGGCGCCGCGGGCGCGCTCGGCGGTGATCATCGCCGCGGTCTGGTCGATCCACTTCTGCATGAATCCCAGCCACATCGACCGGAGCTCGGAGCTGGTGGCCAGCGCCTCCGTCGCGGCGCGCGCCAGCGTTCGGCGCGAGCCGAACGCCGTGTAGAAGGCCTTGATGCCGTTGCGCCACACCCGGCGCGGGTCTTCCGGCAGCCGCTGCACCGCCCCGTCGAACTCAGAGTCGGCGCGCGCGATGACCGGCTCCAGCAACGACAGCAGCACGTCCTCCTTGGACTTGAAATAGAAGTAGAACGTCGGGCGGGAGAGGCCGGCGCCCTTGGCCAGGTCGTCGACCGAGATGGCGGCGAACCCGCGCTCTTCCAGCAGCCGTTCGGCGGTCGCCAGGATGGCCTGCTCGCGGTCGTCGCCCGAGGGGCGCATCGCGCGGCGGCCGCGGAGGGCGCGAGTGGTGCCGGCGGTAGTCACGGGCATTACTTTACATGGAGTCGAAAGTTTCGACATGTCGTTGACTGGTTCAACAGTGTGTTGATAGCGTGGCCCCATGACTGAGCACCTCGACGTCGTCATCGTGGGGGCCGGCATCTCCGGCGTGAGCGCCGCCTGGCACCTGCAGGACCGCTGCCCGACCAAGAGCTACGCCATTTTGGAGAAGCGCGCGGCCATGGGGGGCACCTGGGATTTGTTCCGCTACCCGGGCATCCGGTCCGACTCGGACATGTACACGCTGGGCTTCCGGTTCCGTCCGTGGACCGAGCGCCAGGCCATCGCCGACGGCGGGCCGATCCTCGACTACGTCAAGGGCACCGCGGCCATGTACGGCATCGACAAGCACATCCGGCTCAACCACAGGGTGGTCAGCGCCGACTGGTCCAACGCGGAGAACCGCTGGACGCTACAGGTCGAAAACAACGGCGCGCCAAGCACAATCACGTGCACGTTCCTGTTCCTGTGCAGCGGCTACTACAACTACGAACAGGGATTCGCGCCGAAGTTCGCCGGCTCGGAGGATTTCCAGGGCCCGATCATCCACCCGCAGCACTGGCCCGAGGACCTCGACTACACCGACAAGAACGTCGTCGTGATCGGCAGTGGCGCCACGGCGGTCACCCTGATCCCGGCGATGGCGGAGTCGGGCGCCAAGCACGTCACGATGCTGCAGCGCTCACCGACCTACATCGTCTCGCAGCCGAAGCGGGACAAGTTGGCCGAGCGGCTCAACCGCTTGCTGCCGGAGAAGCAGGCGTACACCGCGATTCGCTGGCGGAACGTGCTGCGCCAGGCGGCGCTTTACGCGGCCTGTCAGAAGTGGCCGCAGCGGATGCGAAAGATCCTGCTCGGCCTTGTGCAGCGCCAGCTTCCCGAGGGGTACGACGTACAAAAGCACTTCGGCCCGCATTACAACCCGTGGGACCAGCGGCTGTGCCTCGTCCCCAGCGGCGACCTCTTTCGCGTCATCCGGAAGGGCAAGGCCGACGTGGTCACCGACGCCATCGACCGATTCACCCCGACCGGCATCCGGCTCAAGTCGGGTCAGGAGCTTCCCGCCGACATCATCATCACCGCAACGGGTTTGAACCTGCAGCTGTTCGGTGGCGCGACCGTGACCATCGATGGACAGCCGGTAGACCTGACCAAGACGATGGCTTACAAGGGCATGATGCTGTCCGGGCTGCCAAACATGGTCTACACCGTCGGCTACACCAATGCGTCGTGGACGCTGAAGGCCGACCTGGTGTCCGAGTTCGCCTGCCGGCTGCTGAACTACATGGACGACAACGGCTTTGACACCGTGGTCGTCGAGCACCCGGGCTCCGACGTCGAAGAGCGTCCGTTCATGGACTTCACTCCCGGCTATGTGCTGCGCTCGCTCGACGAGTTGCCCAAGCAGGGCTCACGTACGCCATGGCGGTTGAACCAGAACTACGTGCGCGACATCCGGCTGGTCCGCCGCGGCAAGATCGCCGACGAGGGCCTGCGGTTCGCCAAAAACCCCGCGGTCGTAACGGTTTAGCCCGCCGCGGTGACGACGATGCCGTCGTCGTCGCTGTAGGCGATATCGCCGGGCGCGAAAGTCACTCCGCCGAGGCTGATTTCGATGTCGCGCTCCCCGGCGCCGGTCTTGCCGCTCTTGCGGGGATTGGTGCCGAGCGCCTTGATGCCGATGTCGATGCCGCGCAGCGCCGCGGCGTCACGCACCGCGCCGTTGATGACCAGCCCGGCCCAGCCGTTGGAGCGGGCCAATTCGGCGATGACGTCGCCGACGAGCGCGGTGTGCAGCGAACCGGAGCCGTCGATCACGAGTACCCCGCCGTTGCCCGGCCCCGAGAGCACCGACTTCAGCAGCGCGTTGTCCTGAAAGCAGCGCACGGTGCTGATGGGCCCGGCGAATTCCGAGCGGCCGCCGAATTGGCGGAATTGAAGGTCGCAGCTGCGTACGTCGGGGCCGATGGCATCGACGAGGTCGGCGGTCGGCCGAAATGACACCGCCACCTCAGTGGCGCCGCAGCTGCCGGATCAGCAGGATCGCCAGCAGGCTGAGTGCCACGGCCACGATCAGCGGCACCCGGGATTGGCCGGCTGCGGCCGGCGCGGCCTGGGGAGCGACCGGGTTGTTGGCGCCCTCCACGGTCGACTTTGCTTGTGCGGCAGCATCTTTGGCGGCAGCGGCGAGTTCACCGTTGGTCTCGATCCGCTGCTGTATGCCGAGGGGTGGCGCCGGCGGCGGAGCCTTGGCGGGGGCCTTCTTGGCGGGCGCTTTTTTGGCAGCCGCCTTTTTCGCCGGTGCCTTCTTCGCAGGTGCCTTTTTAGCGGGCGCTTTCGCCGCCTTCTTGGCGGCCTTGGCGGGAGGTTTCTTCTCCGGTGGTGTCGAAGCGCCGTCGGGTTCGCTGTTGGGTTGGTCCTGCGGGTCTGCCATGCGGCCGCTCCTTTGCAGCTCTCTAGAGTTCGTTCGCGCGGGCCGGGTTGCTCGGGTCCCATCATGCCAGGAGGCGCGGGACGGCCTCGCCGGCCAGGGCGCTCAGGGTCTGCGGCGCACCGCCCACCAGCCGCCGGCGGCGACCAGGGCCACGGCCGCCACCGCGAACGGCCACGCCGGGATGCCGCCACCGCCGTCGGGGCCTGCCGTAGGCGGCCCGGGCGTTCCGGTGCCAGGCACCGTCAGCCGAAACGACCAGGACCCCGACACCACGTGGCCATCCGCGGACGTCACGCGGTAATTCACGGTGTAGGTCCCGGCCGGGCCGAGCGGCCGCACGCCGACGCCGACGACCGCGCCCTGCACGCTGGGTTCCCCGCTCGACCACTGGTTGCCGTCGGGTCCGACGACCGTCATGGCTGCGAACGTCGTCTGCAACCGCTCGTTGAACGTCGCGGTCACCCGGGCGGGACCGGCCGTGAGAACCGCATTGTCGGCGGGGTCGGTGGACAACCGCGCCGCATGCGCGGACGCCGGTTGTGCGGTGAAGATCGCGGTCGACATCATGGCGGCCAGCAGGAGGCCTGCCCAGGCGGCGAGCGCCCGGCGCGTCATGCCCGGCGGCGGACCACGGCGAGGGCCACCCCCAGGACGGCCAGCGCCAGCGCCGCCCCGCCCAGCACGCGCGCGGTGGTGTCGGATGACCTCGGCTGCGCGGCCGCAGCAGGTTGGTGGTGCTCGTGTGATGCCCCGGCCGACGCGCTGAGCGTCAACGCGGGTGCGGGGTGTTCCGGCTCACCGCCGCCGGGCAGCGGCGGCTGGTCCCACTTCACGACCGTGCCGTCGGAATACGTCTGGGTGGCCGGGAAGCTGACGGTGTCGGAGTCGGGCAGTTGCACCGAGATCCGGAACAGCGCGAATTGGTCCGGCGCGATCCCGGCGTTGGGCGCGGCGGTCCAGGTCACCGAGCGGACGGTGCCGGCCGCCGCATCGCGGTCCAGCCCGGCCGTCCATCCGGGAAGGGTTTCGGTGCTCGCCGCGGCCACGTTGGGCAGGCCGACTGTCAGCGCGGTGGTCGCCGCACCCGTATTGGATTCGTTGGGCACCTGGAAGGTGACGATTGCCATGGCGCCGCGGACCGGGTTGTCGCTGCTGGCGTGCACGTGCGCCCACGCCGTCGGGATGCCGGCCGCCGAAGCGAGATAGAGGGCTGCGACCGCGATCAGGACGCGCGCGGCGGTCACGTCAGTCCGAGGCGCGCCATCAGGTCCGCCTCGATGCCGTCGAGCTGCGACGAGATCGCCGCGTGCGCCGCCCGTCGCCGCGCGGCCGGCATGTTCTCCGCGGCGGTGACGGCCGCCGAGAGGTCGCTGAGCCGTTCGGTGATGGCGCCGACGAACTGCTTGGTCTCGGCGTCCTTGGGCTTCTTTTCCTGCACCACCCGCAGCGACTTCTCCGAGCCGGCGATCCGGGCCGACAGCTGGGCGCCCTGTCCGGAGAACTGGCCGATCTGCGCCAACGGCACGCCGAGCTGATCCGCGCGCCGCTGGTCGATCACAGCGCGGGCGGCCATGGCGCCGCGGTAGATCAGCGGCGTCAGGATGGGCGCGAGCAACCGAGATACGGTCAGCACCCGGCGGATCCGAGTCGGCGACAGCAACTTGCCCTCCCGTGCGGTCTTGAGCTCGGCCTCGGCGACCTTCAACGCCGTGCGGTCGCTGTCCCGCTGCGATTTGATCTGTGCCTTGAGGGCCTTTTCGGCGGCGCGCCGGTCGGCCTTGAGCCGGCGGGCGTCGTTCTTGGCGGCCAGCTTGGCCTCGAGCTTGGCGCGGGCCTTGATCGCTCGGGCCTCGGCGCGACGCGTCGCGCGACTCTTTCGCTTGCGGAACAGGCCCATTGCCGGCCGCCTCCCGATAATCTCGCTGGCTTCGTCGTCCATCGCTCGCGTGTGCGCGATCCGAAAGCCAACCCTAATCGGCATGCGCCGACGGCATCCGTTCAGGTCGGGGCGTGCAGCCGGCCGGACCCGAGCGTCCGCTAGGCGTCCAGGTGTTCGGCGCGGCGGAGCTCCTTGACCCGCTCCACGACGTCCTGCTGCGCCTGCGGGGACAACCCGACCGCGGCCAGGGCGATGCGGCGCACACCGTCATCGCGCATCGTCGCCAGCCAGGACAACTCCTTGTCGAGCTTCTCGTAGTACTCGTCGTCGGTGAAGTAGGCCGGCTTGATCCGGAAGAAGTTGGCCAGGGCGGCCATGGTCGCCGACGAAGGATTGGTGCGGTTGCCCGAACGTAGCTGGGACAGGTAGGGAGCCGACATCGTGATGCCTTCCGCCTTGAGTGCCGCGATTACCTCCGCCGAGGTGTGCGGCCCGCGCCCTGGTGGATACACCGTGTCGAACAAGCGATTCAGGCGGGCGGCGAACGTCGTGCTCATCGATATGACCTCCACTTGGCTGTAGAAGTGAACTATTGCCGAGGTGTATTTGCTGATCATCGTACCGGCGGTTTGGGGCCGCATCCAGGTGCAAACCCCGGGTGGTGGGGTACCGGCATTGCTGACAACTGCCGAATACCCACTTGACGAGCGTCTAACTAATTCGCTGGGGTGTCCACTAAATAACCGAAACTCACAGGTTATCCGCAGCGTTCGGGGTCCGGCCGGGCGTGGCGGGCGGTCGGCACCACGGACGGACGCGCGCCTCGACCGAGGATGCTAGGCGATTGCACGGCAACCAGCGCGCAACGCCCGTCCGTCGCCGACAACCTTTGCTGTCAAGTCGGTGACACGCCCGCAAAACGGGCCGTGGGTGCACCTAATTGCCCCCGGAAGGTACCCCTGGGGCGTTTCCGGGGTCGCGACAGCGTGAGGGAAGGGCGCGACGGCACTCTAGCCGATGTCCGGTGACCTCCCGCTGGATGCGGCCTCTTTCCGGCGCCGGCGCAGAGTTTGCGCCGCGGCCACCGCGCCGGCGGCCAGCGCGACGGCGACGGTCACCGCGATGGCAACCCAGCGCAGTCCCAACGCGGTGTCGAACAGCATCCAGAGGCCGAACATCAGGAACAGCAGCCCGGCCATGGCGTGCAGCAGCTGCTGGGGGAGACGCCGATGCAGCAACGTACCGGCCGCGATGGCCAGTCCGTCGGCGAGAACCATCCCCAGGGTCGAACCGACCCAGACGCCGGTCCAGTCGTGATCGCTGGCCAACGAGACGGTCGCGAGCGACGTCTTGTCGCTCAGCTCGGCGAGCACGAAGGACGACGCCACGGTCAGGAGTGCGAAGCGGGATTCCCCCTTCGTCGAGACCGTCTCACCGCCGGCGGTCCCCTCGCGCCAGGCCCACACGGCGAAGATCAGGAACGCGATAGCCGACGCGAACGCCATCGGGCGTGCGGGGAGGGTGGTGCCGAGGAAATGGCCGATCCACACCGTCACCCCGTGCACAAGGCAGGCGGCGATCGCCACACCGGTGAGCACCACCCACCATCGGTAGCGCAGCGCGAAGGTCATGGTGATCAGCTGGGACCGGTCGCCGAGTTCGGCGAGGAAAACCACCCCGAGGGTTAAGAGCGTGGCGGCGAGCATGGCAGGCGACCTTTCGACACGTCGTCCGAAATATCTGGGCCCTGTCGGTCCCTCGAACATCGGTCGAAGGTCTCGCCCACCGGACCCGTGGGACCGGTTCGCCGGCCGGGCTATGCGCCAGTATGTCGACTCGACGATTCGGGGCTACTCCCCTTCGCTAACGGTTCACAGGCTAGCGGGCGGGTCGGGACGGCGCCAGGACGGCGGCCGATTTCGGCCAGCCGTATTCTTCGATTTGAATTTCCTTACGCGGCAAGCAGCATCGCCAGGATCGCCGTGTCCGGATGGCTGATCGGGTCGACGCCCACCCGGCTCACCATCGATGTGATGGTTCCGTCGGCCTCCGCCTCCACCCACGCGGCCCGGTGCTCCAATCCCAGGTACGGCAGTCCCGGCAGCAGCACGCACCCGGACGCGGCCCCGTTACATTCCGGCAACGAGGGCGTGGTTTCCGACGGCGGATGCAACATCAGCAATGCCGGGGGCTGATGGTCCGCGAAATACCCTGGCTGGATGGCAGATTCGCCGAAGACGGTGCCCTCGGCCAGCACCAGGCCCACGGTGCCCGGCTCGGGTTCGTCGGGCAACTCCTCGCGGGCACCGAACACCGTTGTGGTGGAAAGCAATCCGGGCAGCGACGCGACCCGGACCGCCACCATCAGCAGTTGCGCCCACTCCTTCGTCGAATCGGGCCAACGCCCGGAAATCACAAACCCCTTAAGGGAACCGCGGGCATGGAAGGGTGCCACCCCTATCGGCCGATCCGACCCGGTTTCCATCTCGACCTCCGCGCGACGCCTCGTTTCGAATAACCACGCTGGTAGCTCGAATAATTAAGCATGCCTGCGCCTTCGGCGCCTTGCAACCCGACACGGTCACTGGCGTACATCTTTTCAAAGTGCCCAAATTCACGCCCGATAAACGACGGGAGCGCCGCGCGATCCGCGCGACGCTCCCGCCGTTTCGAGATGAAGTCAGCCGGCGATCAGCCCCTGGGTCTTGGACGTCGCGGCCGCATAGCGGTCCTGCACATCCGCCCAGTTCACCACGTTCCAGAACGCCTTGGCGAAGTCAACCTTGACGTTCTTGTACTGAAGGTAGAAAGCGTGCTCCCACATGTCGAGCAGCAGCAGCGGCACGATGCCGAGCGGGAAATTCGACTGGTGGTCGTACACCTGGAAGATCAGCAGCTTGTTACCCAGCGTGTCCCAGCCGAGCGCCGCCCAGCCCGACCCCTGCACGGTGGTGGCAGCGGCGTGGAACTGCGCCCGGAAGTTGTCGAATGACCCGAACGCGTCGTCGATCGCCGCGGCGAGCTCTCCGGTCGGCTTGTCACCGCCGTTCGGGGAAAGGTTCTTCCACCAGATGGTGTGGTTGACGTGACCACCCAAGTTGAACGCCAAGTTCTTCTCGTTCAATAGGATCGCCGCGTGATCTCCCTTGGCCCGCGCCTCTTCGAGCTTTTCCAGGGCGTCATTGGCGCCCTTGACGTAGGTGGCGTGGTGTTTGTCGTGATGAAGTTCGTTTATCTGACCGGAGATGTGCGGTTCCAGCGCACCGTAATCCCAATCCAAGTCCGGCAAGTTGTATACAGCCACTGCATTCCTTTCTTCGGTTATCGTCTTGGCGCTCCTGCGCGGGGCTGCCACGCGGCGGCCAGCCATAATCAACCCTGCTCCATGACCGCGCGCGCCGCAAGAACGGCCGCTAGCGAGGGGTACCCGGTGGGCGTTGAATCAAGACAAGACGATGACGACGAGGACGGCGAGCAGCGCCAGCGCGACCAGCGCGGCGCGCAGGGCGGCGACGCTGTAGCTGTGATTGCAGGCAGGCGAGCCGGAATACGAGTTCGACGGGGCCGGCGAACCCGGACCAAACGAATGCGTGGCCATCAAGCGCCTTTCACCTGCACGTCCACCTCACCCAAGTGAGGTGAGTCACAACGGTTTTTCGTGACGGTGATCATAACCCCTCACACTGCGGTTGGAAAACGCACTGGATAACCGCGTGCCGGAGAACTGCGGAGCGGGCGCACACCGGCGATCCCGACGGGCTGATCTGAGGGTGCTTAGCGGGGCAATGCATTTCGCTCTGATAACGGACGGGGTTGTTTATGGCACAGCCGTACCAGCCGCGCGTTATCCACAGATGCGGTCCGCAGCAGTCGGTAAAGACCGTGTTGATGCCGCGCATACCCGAGGTGCCACTGTGGATAAACCTGTGGAAACTGTGGATAGCCATATGCAACTGTTGGTGTTGCCGCAATCGCTTGAGGCCTCCCCAGGCGGCTTGCGCGGCCTGCATCGTCGCCAGCGCTACCCTGGTCCGGTGATTCAGGTGTGCTCCCAGTGCGGCACGCGGTGGAATGTGCGCGACCGGCGACGTGACTGGTGCCCACGCTGCCGCGGGGCGCTGATGGCGCCCCTGCCGGACACACCGTCACCCGACCCGCGATGGAGTCCCGCGGGCAGCCCGCCGAGGCCGCCCGCGGCTCCAGCGTGGCAGCGCACGGCGCCGCGCCTGCCGCCCGGATTCCGGTGGATCGCGGTGCGTCCCGGCGCCGCGCCGCCGCAGCGGCGCGGCCGTCGGCTCCTGGGACCCACGCCGCGCTACGCCGTGATCCCGCGCTGGGGGTTGGCGGACCGCGTCGACCAGGCGCCCGCCCCGGCGTCCGAAAAGCCTTCCCACACAGGGCCGTCCGCGCCGCTCGTGCGCACCACGTTGTTTTTGAGTGTGCTGATTCTGAGCGCGGCCGCACTGGTGTACGTCGCGCGTTATGCGCTGTTGGTGTACAACCGGAACACCCTGCTGAACTCGGTCGTGGCCGTCATCGCCGATTGGCTCGGCGTGCTGGCCAGCATGGCGGCGATCGCGGCGGTGATCGTCTCCGGGGTGGTGTTGGTCCGGTGGCTGATCGCGCGACGGGCCGCCGCGTTCGCACACCATGGGCTGCCGGAGCCGCGTTCCGTCCGGGCGCTGTGGGCGGGCTGCTTGGCGCCGTTCGCGAACCTGCTGTGGGCGCCGGTGTACGTCATCGAACTGGCAACCGTCGAAGAGCATTACGCCCGGGCGCAAAGACCGATCGTGCAGTGGTGGATCGCGTGGGTGATTAGCTACCTCGTTTCGATCTTCGCCATCTGCACCAGCTTCGCCACCGACGCGCAGGGCATCGCGAACAACACCGTGCTGATGGTGTTCGCCTACCTGTTCGCGGCGGTCACCGTGGCCGCGATCGCCCGTGTCTTCGAAGGCTTCGAGCGCAAACCGGTAGCCCGTCCCGCGCATCGCTGGGTGATCGTCGAACCGGACCGTCCCGCAGACCGCCCGTCGAGCGCTCCGGTTGAGTTGGAGGGGCAGGAACCGGCAGCATAGGGATATGACGTGGGCCGACGAGGTGCTCGCCGGGCATCCCTTTGTCGTTGCCCATCGCGGAGCTTCGGCCGCCCGTCCCGAACACACCTTGGCTGCCTACGATCTCGCGCTCAAGCAGGGCGCCGACGGCGTGGAATGCGACGTGCGCCTGACCCGCGACGGCCACCTCGTCTGCGTTCATGACCGCCGCCTGGACCGGACCTCGACGGGAGCCGGTTTGGTCAGCACGATGACGCTCGCCCAGTTGCGCGAGCTCGAATACGGCGCCTGGCACGACAGCTGGCGTGAGGACGGCACGCACGGGGACACCAGCCTGCTGACGTTCGACGATCTCGTTTCGCTCGTCCTGGACTGGCACCGGCCGGTCAAGATCTTCGTCGAGACCAAGCACCCGGTCCGGTACGGCTCGCTGGTGGAAAACAAGCTCCTGGCCCTGCTGCATCGCTACGGCATAGCCGCGCCCGCATCCGCCGACCGCTCCCGCGCGGTGGTCATGTCGTTTTCGGCGGCGGCGGTCTGGCGCATCCGGCGGGCCGCGCCTTTGCTGCCGACGGTGTTGCTCGGCAAAACGGCTCGGTACTTGGCGAGCAGCGCGGCCACGGCCGTCGGCGCCACCGCCGTCGGGCCGTCGTTGGCGACGTTGAAGGACTATCCGCAACTGGTGGACCGCGCCGTCGCCCAGGGCAGGGCCGTCTACTGCTGGAACGTCGACGAGTACGAGGACATCGACTTCTGCCGCGACGTCGGCGTGGCCTGGCTGGCCACCCACCACCCGGGTCGCACCAAGGCCTATTTGCAGCGGGCGCGCGCCGCCGACGGCAGCATCTGATCAGCCCGGCACCGGCGCGTCGGAGGCCAGCGCGTCGAACAGCCTGCCGGCGGCATCGTGGTCCCACACCACCACCGCGCCGGCGTCGCCAGTCGTGAACTCGCCGATCGGGACGGTCAGCGCGGTCGTCGGCCCGTGCAGCGCCCAGCCGAGCCGGGCCAAATCCCACACGTGGTCGCCCCGATCGACGGTCATGGCGCCCGCGGCCGTACGGGGCACCGAGTACCAGCGAAGCGGGTCGAGCCACACGGCCGGGCTGGCGGCGCGGTGCAGCAGCGCCGAGAGGAACTGGCGCTGGTTGGCCATCCGGTCCAGATCCGCACGTGGGGTGTCGCGCGTCCGGACGTATCCCAACGCGTCGCGGCCGGACAGTTTCTGGCAGCCCGCCGGCAGGTCGATGCCGGCCAAGGGGTCGTTGATCGGCGCGGTCGGGCACACGGTGACGCCGCCCAGCGCGTCGACCATGCTCGCGAATCCGCCGAAACCGATCTCGACGTAGTGATCGAGGCGCAATCCCGTCGCCCGCTCGACAGTCTCGATCAGCAGGGGCGCCCCGCCGATCGCGAACGCCGCGTTGACCTTGTCCTTGCCATGGCCGGGGATGGGCACATACGAGTCGCGCGGGATCGACACCATCGTCGCCGGTGTGCTCGACCGGAATTCGGGCACGTGCACCAGCAGGATCGTGTCCGTTCGGCTGCTGCCCACATCGCCGCCGGTCGCCAACTCTTGCTGCTGCTCGGCGGTGAGGCCCTGCCGGCTGTCCGAGCCGACGATCAGCCAGTTCGTTCCACGGCCGGCCGCGGGCCGGTCGGGATAGTCGGTCAGCGCCTGCTCGCGCCGCAGCATGGTGTCGAACCACATGGCGCCGCCGACGATCCCGACACCGGCGAGCAGCGCGGCGATCAACACGCTGAGCGCCACCGCCCGGACCCAGCGGCGCCGGCCGCGCTTGCTCGGCGCGGTCGAGCACATCCATCGCCGACAACCGTCGCGTCGGGTCGGTGGTCATGGCCTCCAAC
>NZ_LZKK01000318.1 GCF_001672815.1 Mycobacterium sp. E796
CGCCCGGTGGGCGCCAGCGGCGAGCGGACCCGCGCCCGAATAATCGACGCGGCGATGCGCTGCGTGGCGGAGGTCGGCTATTCGCGCGCGACCATCCGCGAGATCGCCCGCACCGCGGAGGTGACCAGCGCCAGCCTGTACAACTACTTCCCCAACAAGTCGGAGCTGATCAAGGCCGCCGTCGCGGCCAGGACCGACGTCGCGTTGCCGCGCCTGCGCGAGGCCGCCCAGGGTCCCGGCGACGTCACGGACCGGATCGAAGCGGTGCTCGACGAATCGGGCCGGTTGATGCGCGAATACCCCGACCTCGCCGCCTTCGAGTGGGCGCTCCGTGCCGAAGGTGCCGTCGACCCTCGGGAGGGCGGCGCCGGATTCCAGGCCTTCCGCGAGATCATCGAGGGCATCGTCGGGGGCACCGACAAGCCGGGCTCGGTGGAAGCCGTCTATTCGCTGATCTACGGGTTGACCGAGCTGGCGGCGACCGTTCCGCCGGAGGAGTACCACGCTGCGCTGGACTCGGCCAAGCGCCTGATCAGGGGCACGCTGCTGGGCGGCGGTCCACAG
>NZ_LZKK01000319.1 GCF_001672815.1 Mycobacterium sp. E796
CGCGCCGTTAGGGTTGGGGCGTGGTCCGCATCGCATACCTCGGTCCCGAGGGGACGTTCACGGAGGCGGCGCTGCTGCAAATCACGGCCGCCGGCCTCGTTCCCGAGCAGGGGCCGGGCGCCGTGCGCACGATGCCGATCGAGAGCACGCCCGCAGCGCTGAATGCGGTCCGCGACGGCGACGCCGACTACGCGTGCGTGCCGATCGAGAACTCGATCGACGGCTCGGTGATACCCACGCTGGATAGCCTGGCGATCGGCTCGCCCCTGCAGGTGTTCGCCGAGACCACCCTCGACGTGGCCTTCAGCATCGTCGTCAAGGCGGGTCTCGGCGCGGCCGACGTCCGCACGCTGGCGGCGTTCCCGGTGGCGGTGGCGCAGGTGCGGCAGTGGCTGGCCGCCCACCTGCCCGGCGTCGAGCTGCGGCCGGCCTACTCCAACGCCGACGCGGCGCGTCAGGTGGCCGAAGGACAGGCCGACGCCGCGGTCACCTCGCCGCTGGCCGCCGAGCATTGGGGGCTGGAGTCGCTGGCCGACGGCGTCGTCGACGAGCCGAACGCCCGCACCCGCTTCGTCCTGATCGGGTTGCCCGGGCCGCCGCCGGCCCGCACCGGAGCGGATCGAACGTCGGTGGTGCTGCGCATCGACAACGTGCCGGGCGCGCTGCTGTCCGCGCTGGCCGAATTCGGCATCCGCGGCATCGACCTGACCCGGATCGAATCCCGGCCGACCAGAACGGAACTCGGAACCTACCTGTTCTTCGCCGATTGTGTCGGCCACATCGACGATGGCGCGGTCGCCGAGGCACTCAAGGCGCTGCACCGTCGTTGTGCGGATGTGAGATACCTGGGTTCCTGGCCGACGGGATCGGCCGCCGGGGTGCTGCCACCGCCGGCCGACGAGGCGGCGCGCTGGCTCGCGCGGCTGCGCGAAGGTAAGCCCGAGCAGAGTTTCGAGACCGGGGGGTCGGAGCGATGAGCGGTCGCTTGGTGCTGTTGCGGCACGGGCAGTCCTACGGCAACGTCGAGCGCCGGCTAGACACCCGGCCGCCCGGGGCGGAGCTGACGCCGTTGGGCCGCGACCAGGCCCGCGCTTTCGCCCGCGGCTCGGGGCGCCCGGCGATGCTCGCGCACTCCGTGGCCACGAGGGCGTCGCAGACGGCCGAGGTGATCGGCGCCGAACTCGACCTGGGCGCCGTGCAATTCACCGGCATTCACGAGGTGCAGGTGGGCAAGCTGGAAGACCGCAGCGACGACGAGGCGGTCGCGGAATTCAACGCGATCTACGAGCAGTGGCATCGCGGCGATCTCGACGTGCCCCTGCCGGGCGGGGAGACCGGCAACGACGTCCTGGACCGCTACGTGCCGGTGCTCACCGAGCTGCGGCTGCGCTACCTCGACGACGACGACTGGAACGGCGACATCGTCGTCGTCAGCCACGGCGCGGCGATCCGGCTGGCCTCCGCGGTCCTGGCCGGGGTGGACAGCAATTTCGCGCTGGACAACCACCTCGAGAACGCCGATTCGGTGGTGCTGGCCCCGATCACCGACGGGCGGTGGAGCTGCGTGCGCTGGGGGGCCCTGACGCCGCCGTTCTACCCCCAGGCGGACGCGAGCCCGGTCGCCGACGCGGTGAGCTCAAGCACCGATCCGATGGGCTGACGACTCTTCCGCACACGCGCAGCCGACGGCGTCGCAGTCGACGACGAACGTGTGCACCACCAGCTCGGGGCTGTCGCAGTCCGGCTCGGTGCATTCCCATCGGTGCAACGAATGACGAATGATGGTGCCGTGGCAGTGATCTAAGCCCGCCCGGCACTCGCGGCACTCAGCGCTCATCAACCGTTCATAACATCCGGTCCCGGCGAAATCGGGTTGCCGCGCCCGTCAGGCCCAGCCCAGTTCCTCCAGCCGGTTGTCATCGATGCCGAAGTGATGGGCGATTTCGTGGATCACCGTGATCGCGACCTCCTCGACGACGTCGTCGTCGGAGTCGCAGACGTCCAACAGCGCCTCGCGGTAGATCGTGATGGCGTCCGGCAACGAGCCGGCGTAGTCCGAGTCACGCTCGGTCAGCGCCACCCCTTCGTACAGCCCGAGCAGTTCGGCGTCCTCGGGGTGGCGGTCTTCGACGAGCACGACGACGTTGTCCATCGCGGCGGCCAATTCGGGCGGGATCAGGTCGAGCGCATCGGAGACCAGCTCGTCGAACCGGCGCGGATCCATCCGCACGGGCACGCGGCTAGCCCGCCGGGGCCGGTTCAGCCGGCGCGGGCTGTGGCGCATCCGCCGGCGGGTTGGGCGCCTGCGGCGCCGGGTTGGCCGGTGGGGCCGCCCCGCCGTCCTGTGGGGGCGGGACGTCCTGCGGGGCCGGGGCCTGCGTTGCGGGCGCTTGCGGTTGCGTCGTGACCGGCTGCTGCCCGGGCAGGTGCTGGTTGTTCGGCGGTATGGCGTCGGGCGCGGTGCTGGCCTGGGTGGGCTGGCTCGGCGCCTGAACCGGGATCGGCGGCATCGTCAGCCGCTCCTCGGGAATGTCGGGTGGGGCGATCGGCGCCTGGCCGTTGATCAGCAGCTTGCCCTTGGCGCTGTTGACCAGCGTCGCCCAGCCGCCGTTGCCCAGCGTGGCGCCGATGCTGCACGCGACCTCGCGGCTACCCGCCGACCAACTCGGCAACGACACGGTCGGGTAGATCAGCGTCAGGGTGGTGGTGCGCAGCTTGGTCGGCGCCAGGTACGCGTCCGTCATCTTGGTGCACGCGTCCTTGATGAAGCCGTCCTGGTCGGGCTCGGCGGGCAGCGGACCTTGAAACTTCTCGGCCAGGTTCACGGTGCCGGTGACTTCCATCGCGTGCGGCGTCGCGCAGTCGACCGGGACATCCGTGGGCTGGTTGATCGCCGGGTCGATGCCCAGGCAGGTGCCGGTCGGCCAGATCTTGGACTGGTCCACGTCGGCGACCTTGCCCTTGAACGCCTGCTGCTGATTGTTGCCACCCGGGAGTTGCAGCCCGCACAGCATGCGGCGGTCACCGGACTGGCGCCAGGCTCGGTCACCGGCCCACAGCAGGCTGACCATGAACTTGCTGTTGGGATCGAACTTGGCTCCCAGGTAGTTGTGGACCGCGGGCTCGCATTGTTCCTGGGTCATCTGCTGGATCCGTGCCGGCGACGGGGGAGCGGCGCTGGGCCCGTACTCCGAGCCGGGGAAGGTCCGCATGTCGACGGACTCGGCGACCTCGAACTTGTGATCCTCGGTGCAGTTGACGATGCTCGCGGACTCTGGGGTGGCGTCCGGCCACATCAGGCAGTCGCCGCCCTTGGCGCGGTTGAACGCGGCGTCACTCTTGGTTCCGGTGCTGGGCACCGGGTCGATGTAGCCGGCCAGGCGCCCCGGGCCGCCGCCGACCGGGATCGCGGTGACCAGTCCGGCGATCAGCAGGCCGCCGAGCGCGGTCAGCAACAGCGCCCGCCTGGTCGCCGTCGCCTGCAACCCGCGCGGCCAGCGGAAGCTGCTCGGCGGCTGTTTCGTCGCGTCGTCGCGGGAGCCGGCGTTCTCCGAACTGGAGGCGCTGGCTTCCGAAACTTCCTTCTCCGGCGCTTGCGACATCGGCTCCATTCTGACAGGACCCCCTGAGTGACGTGACAAAAGTTACTGATGTGGTATGTGGGGCCCCGCGTTGGCGGGGTGCTCTGCCATCTCGTCGAGGCAGCAAAAGTAGTGTCGGGGCCGTGATCGACCTGAAGCTGCTCCGGGAAGACCCCGATGCCGTGCGCCGTTCGCAAGTCAGCCGTGGCGAGGACCCGGCCCTCGTGGACGCCCTGCTGGCCGCCGACGCCGCGCGCCGCTCGGCGATTTCGGCCGCCGACGGCCTGCGCGCCGAACAGAAGGCCGCCAGCAAGAGCGTGGGCGCGGCATCGCCCGAGGAGCGCCCGAGCCTGCTGCAGCGCGCCAAGGAGCTCGCCGAGCAGGTGAAGGCCGCGGAAGCCGCGCAGGCCGACGCCGAGGCGGCGTTCACCGCGGCACACATGGCGATCTCGAACGTGGTCATCGACGGGGTGCCCGCCGGCGGCGAGGACGACTACCGGGTGCTGGACGTCGTCGGCGAGCCGCCGACGATCGAAAACCCCAAGGACCACCTGGAACTCGGCGAGTCGCTGGGCCTCATCGACATGCAGCGCGGCGCCAAGGTGGCCGGCTCGCGGTTCTACTTCCTGACCGGCCGGGGCGCCCTGTTGCAGCTCGGCCTGCTGCAGCTGGCGCTGCGGCTGGCCGTCGAAAACGGCTTCGTCCCGATGATCCCCCCGGTGCTGGTGCGCCCGGAGGTGATGGCGGGCACCGGATTTCTGGGCGCCCACGCCGAGGAGGTGTACCGGGTCGAGGCCGACGACCTCTACCTGGTGGGGACCTCCGAGGTACCGCTGGCCGGCTACCACTCCGACGAAATCCTGGACCTGTCCGGCGGGCCCCGCCGCTACGCGGGCTGGTCCTCGTGCTTCCGGCGGGAGGCCGGCAGCTACGGCAAGGACACCCGCGGCATCATCCGGGTGCACCAGTTCGACAAGGTGGAGGGCTTCGTCTACTGCACCCCCGACGATGCCGAGGCCGAACATCAGCGCCTGCTGGGTTGGCAGCGCGAGATGCTGGCCTTGATCGAGGTGCCGTATCGGGTGATCGACGTGGCCGCGGGAGACCTCGGCTCGTCGGCGGCGCGCAAATTCGACTGTGAGGCATGGGTTCCCACGCAGGGCACCTACCGCGAGCTGACGTCGACGTCGAACTGCACCACGTTCCAGGCGCGACGACTGGCGACGCGCTACCGCGACGACAACGGCAAGCCGCAGACCGCCGCCACGCTCAACGGCACGCTCGGAACCACCCGGTGGCTGGTGGCGATCCTGGAGAACCACCAGCGGCCCGACGGGAGCGTGCGGGTGCCGGCGGCGCTGGCGCCGTTCGTAGGCACCGAGCTACTGGAGCCTTAACCGACGTCGGCGAAGGTGGGGCTGCCCGCCTCCAGCGGCACGCGGGCGGCGCGCGCGGTGAAGCTGATCGCGTGATACCAGCCGCAGAGCATGGTGAGGTCGAGAATCTCGCGTTCGTCGAATTCGTCGCGCAGCGCCGCCCACAGGGCGTCGCCGATGTCGCGGTGGTCGTACAGCGTGTCGACCGCGCGAATCAACAGCCGATCGCGCTCGGCGGTCCAGCACGGGTCGTCGGGACCCCCGTGGGTCAGGGAACGGACCTGGCTGCGGTCGAACCGCGCCTTTTCCGCGAAAAAGGCGATGTGCACGCCCCATTCGTACTCGCACCCACAACGCGCGCAGGTGCGGTCGATGACGATCTCGCGGTCGCGCAACGACAGCGACAGCGCGCGGCTCAGCTCGTAGCTGCCCCACAGCGTCATCGCCGCTGCCATGGGCAGGTTGCGCACCACGGTCCGAAACAATGCGATCGGTGGGACGCCCGGCGGCATCATCTTGTCCAGCTGGGCGGCCACCGCGGGCTCATAGGGTGGTTCGAGCGCGCCGACCCGGGGCGTTACTATTTCCGTAACCATGAAGGAACAAACTACGTTACGGAAATCGAAACGTCAATCGGCGGCGCGCCCGGGCACGCCGGTCCGCGGGTCGACGACGGGGCGCCCGCTGATGGCCGCCCTCGACCTGCTCGGCCGG
>NZ_LZKK01000320.1 GCF_001672815.1 Mycobacterium sp. E796
TGCGCGTGACGCGGGACGCCGTGTGCGGCGGGACTTCGGTGGCGAATGCCATGGGGTCGGCCCGCTCGGTCACCACGCCATCGGCGCCGTGCACCCGGAACTTGTACAGTCCATCCACCGGAAAGCCGGGCCAGAACAACTCCCATACCCCGGAGGAGCCGAGCACCCGCATCGGCGCGTCGTTGCCGGTCCAGCCGTTGAACTCACCGATCAAGTTGACGCCCTTGGCATTCGGCGCCCACACGGCGAAAGAGACCCCGGTCACGACGCCGTCGGCCGTGGTGAACGAGCGGGGATGGGCGCCGAGGACTTCCCACAGCCGCTCGTGGCGGCCTTCGTTGAACAGATGCAGGTCGACTTCGCCCAGGGTGGGCAGGAAGCGGTAGGCGTCGGCGACGACGTACGGGTCGGAACCCTCGTAGGTCACCTCGAGCCGGTAGTCGATCAGGTTGGTGAACGGGAGGGCGACGGCGAACAGGCCGGCTTCGACGTGCTGCAGCGGGAACCGATCCTCGCCGACGAGCGCGACGATTTCCCGCGCGTGCGGGCGAAACGCGCGGATCACCGTGTGATCGCCGTACTCATGGGCACCGAGGATGCCGTGCGGGTTGTAGTGCGCGCCGGCCACCAGGCGCGCCAAGTCGGCCGGGTCAGGCGCCAGATCCAGTCCGGCCAGTTCGTCGGTTCGGCTCACAGCCCGTCACCTCCTACGCAGCAGCGTGATTCGCGATTCGTAAGGTATGAGCGGCATGTTGATGATGTGCGCGACCGCCTGCCCGGGATCGAGGCGAATGTAATTGGATTGCCCCCATTGAAATTCCTGACCGCTGATCTCGTCGCGCACCCAAAAACGCTCATAAGGTTCCATACCCAATGCCGCCATGTCCAACCACAGCGTCGCTTCCTCGGGCCCGAACGCGTTGAGCGTCACCACCACCAGCACGCAGTCGCCGGTGGCCGGGTCGAACTTGCTGTAGGCAATCACCGCGTCGTTGTCCACGCCATGGAAATGGATCGTGCGCAGCTGCTGAAGCGCCGGGTGCAGCCGTCGAATCATGTTGAGCCGCTTGATGAAGGGCTCGAGTGATCGGCCTTCGGCCAGCGCACCCGCAAAGTCGCGGGGACGCAATTCGTATTTCTCGGAGTCCAGGTACTCCTCGCTGCCCTCCCGCACCGCACGGTGTTCGAACAGCTCGTAACCGGAGTACACGCCCCAGGCGGGTCCCATGGTCGCCGCTAGCACCGCGCGGATGGCGAACATGCCCGGGCCGTTGTGCTGCAGCACCGCATGCAGGATGTCGGGGGTGTTGACGAACAGGTTCGGCCGCCGAAAGTCGGCGAGGGCCGCGATGTCGTTGCCGAATTCGGTGAGTTCCCATTTGGACGTGCGCCAGGTGAAGTAGCTGTAAGACTGCGTGAAGCCGAGCTTGGCCAGGCCGTACTGCCGGGCGGGCGGGGTGAAGGCCTCCGAGAGGAAGAGCACGTCGGGATCGGCGTCTTTGACCTGACCGATCAGCCAGGCCCAGAAGTCGGGCGGCTTGGTGTGCGGATTGTCGACCCGAAAGAACTTGATGCCGTGGTCAATCCAGTGCCGAACCACCCGCAGCACTTCGTCGTAGAGACCCGCCGGGTCGTTGTCGAAGTTGATCGGGTAGATGTCCTGGTACTTCTTCGGCGGGTTCTCCGCGTAGGCGATGGTGCCATCGGGCAGTTCGGTGAACCACTGCCGGTGTTCGCGGGCCCACGGATGATCGGGCGCGCACTGCAACGCCAGGTCCAGCGCCACCTCCATGCCCAGATCGCGTGCGGCGGAAACGAAGTCGTCGAATTCGTCGATCGTGCCCAGGTCCGGGTGTATCGCGTCGTGGCCGCCCTCGTCGCTGCCGATCGCCCACGGGGATCCCACGTCGCCGGGTGCGGCCGTCGGGGAGTTGTTGCGGCCCTTGCGATGTACCTTGCCGATCGGATGGATCGGCGGGAGGTAGACGACGTCGAAGCCCATGTCCGCGATCCGCGGGAGCTGGGCGGCCGCGGTGGCGAAGGTGCCGTGCACGGGCTTGCCGTCCTTGTCCCAGCCGCCCGTCGAGCGCGGAAACATCTCGTACCACGCGCCGAAACGGGCCAGCGGCCGGTCCACCCACACCCCGAACTGCTCGCCGCGGGTGACCAGGTCGCGCAATGGATACTCCGCCAGGAGTTCCTCGATTTCGGGGGCCAGCGCCAGCGTGGTGCGAGTGACCGGGTCCCCGGGCGTCCGCAGCGCCTTGGCCGCCGCGAGTAGCGGGTCGCGATGCGCCCGCGGCACACCGGTCGCGGCACGCTCGAACAGCGCGGCTCCCACCAGGAGATCGTTGGACAGCTCGGTCGCGCCCTGCCCGGCGTCGAGCTTGGCGACCAGCCCGTGCCGCCACGAGTGAATGGGGTCGCCCCACCCGTCGACGCGGAAGGTCCACAGCCCGACCCGGTCGGGGGTGAACACACCGTGGAAAACGTAGGGTTCCTCGCCCTCCGTCATCGGGAGGAGCAGCGGCCTGATGCGCTGCTCGGCGGCCTTGCCGTCGACCGCCGGTGCGGTCCGTTCGGGGGCCTGGACGGCCTTGACTCGGCGCATTTCGGTTACCTGCGGATAACGCTGGCCGTGGTAACGCACGACCAGGGTCGCCGCGACCGCCTCGTGGCCTTCTCTCCAGACCGCGGCGCTGACCGGGACCATCTCACCGACCACCGCCTTGGCGGGGTACGCGCCGCAGGAGACGACGGGCTGGACGTTGTCGATCTCGACACGACCGGGCACAACCACTCCGTTTCGATTGTGTGGCGAGACCGCGCTGTGCTTCGCCGCGGAATGTCTCGCCTCTCAGAAACTTCCTGCCGTGGGACTCCATCTAACGGACCGCATCGTTGCGGCCCCATCACTAACCGATACCCACCCTAGTGGGCGATCACACACCGTCGAAGACGAACGAGCACTCACTGGACCTGCGAGCGGCGAAATCCTCAGTAAGGTAATGACGTGTGAAAGCCCTTCGCCGCTTTACGGTCCGTGCTCATTTGCCCGAGCGTCTCGCCGCGCTGGATCAGCTTTCGACCAACCTGCGGTGGTCGTGGGACAAGCCCACCCAAGACCTGTTTGCGACCATCGACGCGGAGCTGTGGGCGCGCTGCGGCTGCGATCCGGTGGCGCTGCTCGGTGCGGTGAGCCCGGCGCGGCTGGACGAGTTGGCGCTCGACGAAGGATTCCTGGGCCGGCTCGACGCGCTTTCCGCCGACCTGAACGATTACCTGAGCCGTCCGCTCTGGTATCAGCAGCGCCAGCACGCCGGTGCCGCGATGCCCGCCGCGATCGCGTACTTCTCGATGGAGTTCGGCGTCGCCGAGGTGCTACCCAACTACTCGGGCGGCCTGGGGATCCTCGCCGGAGACCACCTGAAGTCCGCGTCCGATCTGGGCGTGCCGTTGATCGCGGTGGGCCTCTATTACCGCTCCGGGTACTTCCGGCAGTCGCTCACCGCGGACGGCTGGCAGCACGAGACCTATCCGGCGCTGGACCCGCAGGGGCTGCCGCTGCGGCTGCTCACCGACTCCGCGCGCGACCCGGTGCTGGTGGAGTTGACGCTGCCCGACTCGGCGCAGCTGCGGGCGCGGGTCTGGGTCGCGCAGGTGGGAAGGGTTCCGCTGCTGCTGCTGGACTCCGACGTCCCCGAGAACGAGCACGAACTGCGCGGCGTCACCGACCGGCTCTACGGCGGCGACCAGGAACATCGGATGCGCCAAGAGATCCTGGCCGGCATCGGCGGGGTGCGGGCGATCCGCGCGTTCACCGCGATCGAGGGGCTGCCCGCCCCTGAGGTGTGGCACATGAACGAGGGGCACGCCGGCTTCCTCGGGACCGAACGCATCCGCGAGCTGATCACCGATTCGGGACTGGACTTCGACACCGCGCTGACCGTCGTGCGGTCGGCCACCGTGTTCACCACCCACACGCCGGTACCCGCCGGCATCGACCGGTTCCCGATCGACATGGTGCGGCTGTACTTCGACGACGGACTGGGCGACGGCCCGGACGAGGACGGCAAGGCGAAGGGCGCGCCCACCCTGCTGCCGGGCGTGCCGACGGCCCGGATCCTCGAGCTCGGCGCCGAAGACGATCCGACCAAGTTCAACATGGCCCACATGGGACTGCGGCTGGCGCAACGAGCCAACGGCGTCTCGTTGTTGCACGGGCGGGTCAGCCGGGCGATGTTCAACGAGCTGTGGCCGGGATTCGATTCGGCCGAGGTGCCGATCGGCTCGATCACCAACGGCGTTCACGCCCGCACCTGGGCGGCGCCGCAATGGTTGCAGCTGGGCCGCGAGATGGCCGGGTCGGATTCTTTCGGCGATCCGGGCGTGTGGCTGCGAGTCCAGGAGGTCGACGCCGGTCACCTCTGGTGGATCCGCTCGCAACTACGGTCGCTGCTGGTCGAGGATGTCCGGCGGCGGTTGCGCCGTTCGTGGCAGGAGCGCGGCGCCCCGGATGCCGAATTGGGTTGGATAGCAAAAGCTTTCGACCCCGACGTGCTCACCATCGGGTTCGCTCGGCGGGTGCCGACCTACAAGCGGCTAACGCTGATGCTGCGCGATCCGGATCGGCTGGAACAACTGCTGCTCAACAAGGAAAGGCCGATCCAGCTGATCGTTGCCGGCAAATCGCACCCGGCCGACGACGGCGGAAAGGCGCTGATCCAGCAGGTGGTGCGCTTCGCCGACCGGCCGGAGGTGCGACACCGCATCGCTTTTCTGCCCGACTACGACATGTCGATGGCCCGGCTGCTTTATTGGGGTTGCGACGTCTGGCTGAACAACCCGTTGCGCCCCCTGGAGGCGTGCGGCACTTCGGGGATGAAGAGTGCGCTCAACGGGGGGCTGAACCTGTCCATCCGCGACGGCTGGTGGGACGAGTGGTACGACGGCGAAAACGGTTGGGAGATACCGACTGCCGACGGCGTGGCCGACGAGTCCCGTCGCGACGACCTGGAATCCACCGCCCTGTACAACCTGCTGGAGCAGTCGGTCGCTCCGAAGTTCTACGAGCGCGACGAACACGGGGTCCCGCCGCGGTGGATCGAGATGGTGCGCCACACCCTGCAGACCCTCGGCCCGAAGGTGCTGGCGTCCCGCATGGTTCGCGATTACGTCGAGCAGTACTACACGCCGGCGGCGGAATCGCTGCGCAGAACCACGGCGGCCGAAGACGGCGGCGCCGAATTCGACGCGGCCCGCGAGCTGGCCGTCTACCGCCTGCGTGCCCACGAGGCATGGCCCAAGATCACCATCACCGACGTCGACAGCACCGGCCTGCCGGACACCCCGGTGCTCGGCTCCAAGCTGACGCTGACCGCGACCGTGCAGCTGGACGGGCTGGCACCCGACGAGGTGACGGTCCAGGCGCTGGTGGGCAGGGTGGACACCGGCGACGCGCTGCTGGACCCGGTCACCGTCGAGATGTCCTACACCGGCACCGCCGAGGGCGGCAACCAGGTCTTCTCGACGACAACGCCGCTGCCGCTGGCCGGAGCGGTCGGATACACGGTGCGGGTGCTGCCCAACAACCCCATGCTCGCGGCCAGCAACGAGCTCGGTCTCGTCACCCTGGCCCGCTAGCCGCGGGAGCGCGCAGCCGCTCCAGCGCGGCGCGGACCTGCGCCGGATTGGTGGTCTGCCAGAACGGCGGCAGCGACGCCCGCAGGTAGCCGCCGTAGCCGGCGGTCACCATCCGCGAGTCGAGGACCGCGACCACGCCGCGGTCGGTGACGCGGCGCAGCAGCCGGCCCGACCCCTGGGCCAGCAGCAGCGCGGCATGGTTGGCGGCGACGGCCATGAAGCCGTTGCCGCCGCGCGCGGCGACCGCGCGCTGTCGCGCGCCCAGCAGCGGGTCGTCGGGTCGCGGGAACGGGATGCGGTCGATCAATACCAGCGACAACGACGGCCCCGGCACGTCGACGCCCTGCCACAGCGACAGCGTGCCGAACAGGGAGGTCTCCTCGTCGGCGCTGAACTGCTCGACCAGCGCCGAGGTGCTGTCGTCGCCCTGGCACAACACCGGCGTCGACAGGCGCCCGCGCATGGCCTCGGCGGCGGCCCGGGCGGCCCGCATCGACGAGAACAGGCCCAGGGTGCGCCCGCCCGCGGCGGTGATCAGCTCCGCGATCTCGTTCAGCTGCTCCGCCGAGCCGGTGCCGTCCCGCCCAGGCGGCGGCAGATGGGCGGCCACGTACAGGATTCCGGCCTTGGCGTGCTGAAAAGGCGACCCCACGTCGAGGCCGCGCCAGGAGGTGTCGCCGTCCTCCCCGCCGGCCAGGCCCCAGGCCGCGGCCATGGCGTCGAAGGACCCGCCGATCGCCAGCGTCGCCGACGTCAACACCGTCGTCGAACGCGAGAACACCTCGGTGCGCAGCAAGCCGGCGACCGACAGCGGCGCCACCCGCAGCACGGGCCGCACCGAACCCCGGTTGTCCTCGTGGTCGAGCCAGACCACGTCGGTGCGATCCGGGATCGGCGGGGTGAACGACGTGAGGATCCGCGACGCGGTGTCGGAGATTTCGCTCAGCGCCGCAACGGCTTCGGCGCGCGCCGACGCCGCCTTGCTGTCGCTGGTGGTGTCGATCGCCGACCGGGCTACGGTGGCCACGTCGCGCAGCGCCGTCAGGTAGGTCGCCATCTCGTCGTCGAGGCGGTCGATGCGACCCGGCGTGCCGTCGTGGATGGCCGCGGCGAAGTTCGCGGTCGTCGCCTCCAGCCGTTGCACCAGTTCCGGATCCACCAGCCGGGTGATCCGGCGCGCGGCGACGCCGAGGGCGGCCGACGTCAGCTCGGCGGTGGCCACGGACGTCACCCGATCGACGAGCTCGTGCGCCTCGTCGACCACCAGCAACGCGTGCTCCGGCAGCACGGCCGATTCCGTGACGGCGTCGATGGCCAGCAGCGCGTGATTGGTGACGACGACATCGGCTCGGCCGGCCTCCGCGCGTGCCCGCTCGGAGAAGCACTCGGCGCCGAAGGGGCAGCGCGCCACGCCCAGGCATTCCCGCGCCGAGACGCTGACCTGCGACCAGGATCGGTCCGGCACGCCGGGCTTCAGGTCGTCGCGGTCACCCGATTCGGTCGTCGACGCCCAGGCCGTCAGGCGTTGCACGTCGCGGCCCAGCGCGCTGACCGCCACGGGATCGAAGAGATCTTCCTGCGGCCGCTCGTCGTCCGACTCGCCGGCCGCGGCGCCGTTATGGATCTTGTTCAGGCACAAGTAGTTTCGCCGGCCCTTCAGCAACGCGAAGCGGGGCCGGCGCGGCAGCGCGTCGGCGAGCGAGTCGGCCAGCCGGGGCAGGTCGCGGTCGACGAGCTGACGCTGCAGCGCGATCGTCGCCGTCGACACGACGACAGGCGCCTCGTCGGTGACCGCGCGAACGATCGCGGGAACCAGGTAGGCCAGCGACTTGCCGGTGCCGGTGCCGGCCTGCACGACCAGGTGCTCGCCGGTCTGGAAGGCCCGCTCGACCGCGCCGGCCATCTCGACCTGCCCGGGGCGCTCACTGCCGCCGAGCGCGGCCACGGCGACGGCGAGCAACCCGGACACGGACACGTCGGACGTCGTCATGCCTCGCTCTCAGGGCCGGATCTGCGTCGTCGGGATCGCGGGCTCGCCGTGCGAGAGGTTCAACCCCTCCCACGGCAGGCTGCGCAGGCCCGAGGCCACCAGCTCCCGCGCCGCCGCCAGGTCCGCGTCGAACACCGCCTCGCCGCCGCGGACGAGCGGCGTCGTCACGGCCCGACACGGCTCGGTGGTCTCCGGGGGGCGGCCCGCCGGATAGACCACCTCCTCGGTGATCGTGCCGGTCGGCCGTGCCAGGCGCAGCGCCTCTTTGCGGCCGCCGTGGGATTCCTTGTGGCTGCTTCGCTTTTGCACCGGCATGCCGTCCACCTCGACCAGCTTGTAGACCATGCTCGCGGTCGGCGCGCCCGAGCCAGTGACCAGCGACGTGCCGACGCCGTAGCTGTCGACCGGCTCGGCGCGCAGCGCGGCGATGCTGAACTCGTCGAGATCGCCGGACACCACGATGCGGGTTTGGGTGGCCCCCAGCCCGTCGAGCTGGTCGCGCACCTGACGGGCGAGCACCCCGAGCTCACCGGAGTCGATGCGGACGGCGCCGAGCCCGGTGCCGGCGGCGGCCACCGCGTTGGCCACGCCGGTCGTCACGTCGTAGGTGTCCACCAGCAGCGTGGTGCCGGCCCCCAGCGCGTCGACCTGGGCGCGAAAAGCCGCGACCTCGTCCGGGCCGTCCCGATGCGTGTGCAGCATGGTGAACGCGTGCGCGGAGGTGCCCTCGGCGGGAATGCCGTATCGGCGCTGCGCCTCCAGGTTGGAGGACGCGGCGAATCCGGCGATGTAGGCGGCGCGTGCCGCGGCGACCGCCGCCTGCTCGTGGGTTCGGCGGGACCCCATCTCGACCAGCGGGCGACCCCCGGCGGCGCTGACCATGCGCGCCGCCGCCGAGGCGATCGCCGTGTCGTGGTTGAAGATCGACAGCGCCAACGTCTCGAGAACGACGCACTCGGCGAAGCTGCCGTGCACCGAAAGCACCGGCGATCCGGGGAAGTACAGCTCGCCTTCGGCGTAGCCGTCGATATCGCCGCCGAACCGGAAATCGCGCAGGTAAGCCACCGTGTCCGGGTCGAGGAATCGGGCCAGCGATTCGCAGGCGTCGTCGTCGAACCTGAACTGCGGCAACGCTTCCAAGAGCCGGCCGGTCCCGGCGACCACGCCGTAGCGGCGCCCGTCGGGGAGCCGGCGGGCAAACAGTTCGAACGTGGTCCGGCGGTGGGCGGTGCCGTCGCGCAGCGCCGCCGCCAGCATGGTCAACTCGTACTTGTCGGTCAGTAGCCCGGCTAGGACCGGCTGGTTCATTCCGCAACGGTAACGGCTGGCGGCGACGGGCGTGTGTCTCGGTATCGTAGGGGCCATGGTTGTTGCGTCAGCGCCCACGAAACCGGGCACTACCGGGCAACGCGAGTCGGCTCCGGTGGACGTCACGGCCAGCCCGTGGGTCACCATCGTGTGGGATGACCCGGTCAACCTGATGACCTATGTGACGTATGTCTTCCAGAAGTTGTTCGGCTACAGCGAGCCGCACGCCACCAAGCTGATGCTGCAGGTGCACAACGAGGGCAAGGCGGTGGTGTCGGCGGGCAGCCGGGAATCCATGGAAGTCGACGTGTCCAAGCTGCACGCCGCGGGTTTGTGGGCGACGCTGCAGCAGGACCGGTGAGGTTCCAGGTAGTCCAGGACTCCTTGTGCGCAAATGGAAGCGCGTCGAGACCGCCAACGGTCCCCGTTTTCGGTCCGCCTTGGCCTCACACGAGGCTGCCCTGCTCATCAACCTGGTGAGCGCGATGATCGGCCTGCTCGACGAACGCGAATCTTCTTCGCCCACTGACGAACTCGAGGAGATCACCGGCATCAAGACCGGCCACGCCGAACCGCCGCGCGATCCGACGCTGCGTCGGCTGCTGCCGGATTTCCACAATCCGGACGAACTCGACGACCAAGCGGCCGATCAAGCGCCCGACGGCCTCAACGCCGCGCTGCGCAGCCTGCACGAGCCTGAGATCATCGCGGCCAAACGCGCTGCGGCGCAACGGGTCCTGGATACCGTTCCGGGCGATGGCGGCCGCTTCGAGCTGACCGAGGACGACGCGAACGCCTGGATCGCGGCGGTCAACGACCTCCGGCTGACGTTGGGGGTCATGCTCGAGATCGGACCGGAGGGCCCGGAGCGCCTTCCGGCTGACCATCCGCTGGCCGTGCACTTCGACGTCTACCAGTGGCTGACCGTGCTGCAGGAGTACCTGGTCGTGGCCTTGATGGGGTCCCGATGATGTGGATGGCGGGCGGATGAACGGCATCACCGACGTCGCGGGCATCCGTGTCGGCCACTACCAGCGACTCGACCAAGACGCGTCGCTGGGCGCGGGCTGGGCCTGCGGCGTGACGGTCGTGCTGACCCCGCCCGGGACGGTCTGCGGCGTCGATTGCCGCGGCGGTGCGCCCGGCACCCGGGAGACCGATCTGCTGGATCCGGCCAACACCGTGCGGTTCGTCGACGCGGTGTTGCTCGCCGGGGGCAGCGCCTACGGCCTGGCCGCCGCCGATGGCGTCATGCGCTGGCTCGAGGAGAACGAGCGCGGCGTGGCCATGGACGGCGGCGTCGTCCCCATCGTGCCGGGAGCGGTGATCTTCGACCTGCCCATCGGCGGCTGGGACCGCCGGCCGACGGCCGACTTCGGGTATGCGGCCTGCGCCGCCGCCGGGGCCGGCGAGGTGGCCGTCGGGACCGTCGGCGCGGGGGTCGGCGCGCGGGCCGGGGTGCTCAAGGGCGGCGTCGGGTCGGCCTCGGCGACGCTACCGTCCGGGGTCACCGTCGGCGCCCTCGTCGTGGTGAACTGCGCCGGGGAGGTCGCGGACCGGGCGACCGGCCTGCCGTGGATGGCGGACCTGATACGGGAGTACGCCCTGACACCACCGCCGGCCGAGCAGATCGACGCGTTCGCGCAGTTGCCGTCGCCGCTGAACCCCGAGCACCCGCTAAACACCACCATCGCGGTGGTCGCGACCGACGCCGCGCTGAGCCCGGCCGCGTGCCGACGTATCGCGATCGCCGCCCAGGACGGCCTGGCCCGGACGATCCGCCCGGCCCACACCCCGGTGGACGGCGATACGGTGTTTGTGCTCGCGACGGGGGCGGTCGAGGTGGCCCCGGCCGTCGCTTCGAAGCCGCCGCCCGCCGCCTTCCTGCCCGAGACGGGGCTGGTCACCGAGGTCGGCGTGGCCGCGGCCGACTGCCTGGCCCGCGCGGTGCTGGCCGGGATGTTTGCCGCCGAGTCGGTCGCCGGAATACCGACCTACCGCGACGTGTTGCCCGGAGCATTCGCCTGAAGGAAACCGTGACCTACTCGAGCCGCACCGACATCAACCGGTGCCCATGCCGGTAGCCTGGACGATGCCGAGAACGCTCTAGAAGGGCAGCTATGGGCATGACGCGCCGGCGACGATGCAGAGCGCAGCGATGAGGAGGAGCGGCGCTCAATGAGCGGACATGTCGGCCAGCCGCGCACACCAGCAACCAAGTCGAAAAAACGACCCCAGTGGGTGGTCGGCGGGGCGACGATCCTCACCTTCGTGGCCCTGCTGTATCTGGTCGAGCTGATCGACCAGCTGATGGGCGGCCGGCTGGATTCCAACGGCATCAGGCCGCTCACCACCGACGGCCTCTGGGGCATCATCTTCGCGCCGGTGTTGCACGCGAACTGGCAGCACCTGATGGCCAACACGGTGCCGCTGCTGGTGCTCGGCTTCCTGATGACGCTGGCGGGATTGTCCCGCTTCGTCTGGGCCACGGTCATCGTCTGGGTCTTGGGCGGCTTCGGCACCTGGCTGATCGGCAACGTCGGCAGCGCTTGCGGCCCGACGGACCACATCGGGGCCTCCGGCCTCATCTTCGGCTGGCTGACGTTTTTGCTGGTCTTCGGGATATTCGTGCGCAAGTTCACCGACATCGTCATCGGGTTGGTGGTGTTGTTCGCATACGGCGGCGTGCTGCTCGGCGCGATGCCGGTGCTGCACCAATGCGGGGGCGTGTCCTGGCAGGGCCACCTATCCGGTGCGTTCGCCGGTGTCGTGGCGGCCTATCTGCTGTCCGCCCCGGAGCGCAAGGCCCGCGAAAGAAAAGCCAGCGCGCGGCGGACCAAGACATGAGTTCGCCGTTGGCGCCCGTCGGGGTCTTCGACTCCGGCGTCGGGGGACTGACCGTCGCGCGGGCGATCATCGACCAGCTGCCCGACGAGGACATGATCTACGTCGGCGACACCGCCAACGGTCCCTACGGGCCGCTCTCCATTTCCGAGGTGCGCGCGCACGCGCTGGCCATCGGCGACGACCTGGTCGACCGCGGCGTCAAGGCGCTGGTGATCGCCTGCAACACGGCGTCGGCGGCCTGCCTGCGCGACGCCCGCGAGCGCTACGACGTCCCCGTCGTCGAGGTGATCTTGCCGGCGGTGCGGCGGGCGGTCGCCACCACCCGCAACGGGCGCATCGGTGTCATCGGCACCCGGGCGACCATCAACTCGCACGCCTACCAAGACGCGTTCGCCGCCGCCCGGGACACAGAGATCACCGCGGTGGCCTGCCCGCGGTTCGTCGACTTCGTCGAGCGCGGCGTGACCAGCGGGCGCCAGGTGCTCGGGCTCGCCGAGGGCTACCTGGAGCCGCTGCAGCGCGCGCAGGTCGACACCCTCGTGCTCGGATGCACCCACTACCCGCTGCTGTCCGGGCTGATCCAACTGGCGATGGGCGAGAACGTCACGCTGGTGTCCAGCGCCGAGGAAACCGCCAAGGAGGTGCTGCGGGTGCTCACCGAAACGGACCTGCTGCGCCCCCATGACGCGCCGCCCGCCACGAGGGTCTTCGAGGCCACCGGCGACCCCGAGGCCTTCACCAAACTGGCCGCGCGGTTTCTGGGTCCCGCGGTGACCGGCGTGCAACCGGTGCATCAAACCCGCGCACGCTAGCGCGCCGGGAGATTCTGGTCACACCAAAGCGGCCATGTTTTCTCCATCGCCCCATCGGGCATGGCACAGTAGTGTCCGTGCGAATAACCGTGCTCGGCTGCTCGGGCAGCGTGACCGGTCCGGATTCGCCTGCATCGGGTTATCTGCTTCGGGCACCGGATACCCCGCCGCTGGTACTCGACTTCGGCGGCGGTGTTTTGGGCGCGCTGCAGCGCTACGCCGACCCCGGTTCGGTGCACGTGTTGTTGTCACACCTGCACGCCGATCACTGCCTGGATGTGCCGGGCCTGTTCGTGTGGCGCCGCTACCATCCGTCGAAGCCGCTCGGCAAGGCGCTGTTGTACGGCCCCGGCGACACTTGGTCCCGGCTGGGCGCCGCGTCATCGCCCTACGGCGGCGAGATCGACGACTGCTCCGACATTTTCGACGTACGTCACTGGGTCGACGGCGAGCCGGTGACGTTCGGCGCGGTTACGGTGACGCCGCGCGTGGTGGCACACCCCACCGAGTCATACGGCTTGCGGATCACCGACCCCAGTGGTGCGTCGTTCGTCTACAGCGGCGACACCGGCCTCTGCGATCAGCTGGTCGAGCTGGCCCGCGGCGCCGACGTCTTCCTCTGCGAGGCCTCCTGGACGCACGCGGCGGATCGGCCGCCCGCGCTGCACATGTCCGGCACGGAGGCCGGCCGGGTCGCGCGGCAGGCCGGCGTGCACGAGCTGCTGCTGACGCACATCCCACCGTGGACATCGCGCGAGGACGTGATCACCGAGGCCAAGGCCGAATTCGACGGTCCCGTGCACGCGGTCGTCTGCGGTGAGACGTTCGATGTCCGCCGCTCCGAAAGGGTCTGACCACCCGGCGTTGGCTAGGGTTACTGGGTGTCCAAACGAGAAGACGGCCGCCTCGACGACGAGCTTCGACCCGTCGTCATCACCCGCGGATTCACCGACCACCCGGCAGGTTCGGTACTGATCGAATTCGGCCACACCAAGGTCATGTGCACGGCCAGCGTGACCGAGGGGGTGCCTCGCTGGCGCAAGGGATCGGGGCTGGGCTGGCTGACCGCCGAGTACGCGATGCTGCCGTCGGCCACCCACACGCGCTCCGACCGCGAATCGGTCAAGGGCCGGCCGAGCGGGCGCACCCAGGAGATCAGCCGGCTGATCGGCCGGTCGCTGCGGGCGTGCATCGACCTGCGGGCATTGGGGGAGAACACCATTGCCGTCGACTGCGACGTGTTGCAGGCCGACGGCGGCACCCGCACCGCGGCCATCACCGGCGCCTATGTTGCCCTGGCCGACGCGGTGACCTACCTGTCGGCCGCGGGCAAGCTTTCGGACCCGCGCCCGCTGTCGTGTGCCATCGCGGCCGTCAGCGTCGGCGTCGTCGACGGCCGGATTCGGGTCGACCTGCCCTACGACGAGGACTCCCGCGCCGAGGTGGACATGAACGTCGTGGCCACCGACACCGGAACCCTGGTGGAGGTCCAGGGGACGGGCGAGGGGGCGACGTTCCCACGCTCGACGCTCGACAAGCTGCTGGACGTGGCGTTGGCCGCGTGCGACAAGTTGTTCGCCGCCCAGACTGAGGCTCTGGCGTTGCCGTACCCGGGGGTGCTGCCCGAGGGACCGACTCCGTCGAAGGCGTTCGGCAGCTGACCGTGCCAGATGGTGATGACCCGACTGCTGGTCGCCAGCCGCAACCCAAAGAAGCTGGCCGAGCTGCGCCGCGTGCTCGACGGCGCCGGCCTGTCGGGGTTGACGCTGGTTTCGCTGGACGACGTGGCGCCGTTCGACGAGGCCCCCGAAACCGGTGCGACGTTCGAGGACAACGCGCTGGCCAAGGCGCGTGACGGGTTCGCTGCGACGGGCCTGGCGTGCGTGGCCGACGACTCGGGCTTGGAGGTGGCCGCGTTGAACGGTATGCCCGGCGTGCTGTCCGCGCGCTGGTCCGGCAACCACGGCGACGACGCGGCCAACACCGCGCTGCTGCTGGCGCAGATGCGTGACATTCCCGACGAGCGGCGCGGCGCGGCCTTCGTGTCGGCGTGCGCTCTGGTGTCGGCGTCCGGGGAGGTCGTCGTCCGCGGCGAGTGGCCCGGCTCGATCGCGCGGGAGGCGCGCGGAGACGGCGGGTTCGGTTACGACCCGGTTTTCCTTCCCGATGGCAGCGACCGCACCGCGGCGGAGTTGAGCCCGGCGGAGAAGGATGCGGTGTCGCACCGCGGTCGCGCGCTCGCGCTGCTGTTGCCGGCGCTTGGGGCGCTCGCCTGAGCGGCGCCTGTAATCACATACGCCACATCAGCCTCCGCAACGGGGCGGTTGACTTTCTGCCCGCCTCATAGAAGCCCTGTGTCAAGTAGCGGTTTCTGAGCGCTGGTTGAGCAGGGTTTGGAGGGCTTGGTGTTGGGCGGGATCGT
>NZ_LZKK01000321.1 GCF_001672815.1 Mycobacterium sp. E796
ATCCGCTCGGCTTCGGCGGCCTGGTCGCGCAACTGGTCGGCCATGGCCACAACCTGATCAAGTACCCGCTCGCTCATTTCTTCGTCCTTACTCGTGAGGGCATATTGAATGGTTTACCGCAGTCCAAGCGCCGACTCTCCGCTGATCCCGATCAGCGGACGAAATTGGGTCATAACTCGGCATAGGGGGTGTTGTCAACGAAATGGCTACTTCGCCCTTCGAGCCCGACCGGCCCTCCTACACTTTCGCGAGCAGTCCGGCGTCGATCACGATCTGGGTCCCAGTGATGTAGCGCGCTTCGTCGGAGGCCAAGAACACGACGGCGTTGCTGACATCGACGGGCTCGATCCACGGCACCGGTAGTAGGTGACGAGCCTTCAGCACCTCGGCGGCGTCCTCGGCCGACGGATTGTCCAAGTCGGGCCGCAGCCGTCGAAACGTCGCTTCGTTGAGCACCATCGCGGTCGCGACCGCACCGGGGTGAACGGTGTTGACGCGAATGCCTCGGGGTCCCAGCTCGTTGGCGAGGGTGCGTGCCAGTCCTACCACGGCATGCTTGCTGGCCGTGTAGGCGGCGTTGTTCGCGGTGCCCCGAATTCCGTTGGTGGAACTGACAATGACGACGGATCCGCCCCGCTCGCCGATGTGGGGAACACCCGCCTTGACGGTGTGCCAGACACCGGTGAGGTTGACATCCAGCACCTGCTGCCAGCTTTCGGGGCTGATCTCCCAAGCGGGGGCCCCCGCCGGGTGAATCCCCGCATTGGCGACAACGACGTCGATGCGACCGAGTTCGGCGACGGCGGCATCCACCGCGGCCGCCACCGCGCCGAAGTCGCCGACTTCAGCCGCGCCGGTCACGGCGCGCACCCCACGCGCGGCGACGGCGGCCGCGGTCTGTTCGAGGTCGCCGGCCGCCTCGGGTGCATCCAGGGCGATGACGTCTGCGCCCGCCTCGGCAAAGCGCTCGCAGTGGCAACGTCCGCTCCCTCGGGCGGCCCCGGTCACCAGGGCCACGCGGCCGCGCAGGCCTGACATCAAGATTCCTTGACCAGCGAGAACCGTTCCTGATTACTGGGCACGAGTGGTCCTGTGCGGCCCGAACGGTGTTGGCCGCTGGCGGTGGGTGTTGTCCGGTGGACCGCCGCGCCTCGTCGTCGTTGTGGGCGTGGCGGTGAGCCAGAACTACGGCACCGTCGTGGTGTGGTGCCCGGCTGGTGGTCGGGCCTGGCCGGTGGTGTGCCCACACGCGTCCGCTGTCGGGTGCGGGGTCCTGCCGGCCGTCGCCTGATCGCCATGCCGAGGCCACGTCTGCCGATCGCGGCCGCCGCACCATGATGTGCGGTCACGGTGGCCGGATCGGAAGTCTGTTGTTGTAAGGGTTTTCGCCAGTGCTGGTTGCCCCACCGGCTGGTGTAGGCGGGGTCAACTCCGATGACCGCGATGCCGCGCTGGGCGGCCATGCCGATCAGCCGGTCCCGGAACCGTCGAGTGGGTATGCCCGCGATGGCGCGACGCCGTCGTTTACCGCGCTGGCCGCGGCCGAGGGTCTCGCGCCCGGTGGCCCGAGCGTCGGCGAAGTTCAGATTCTCCACCACAATCGCCGTGCAGCCGCAGTCTTGCGCGTGATCGAGCAGCGCGGTGATCGCGGCCCTCACTCGCCCGTCGCGCCGGGATGCCACCAGTCCCGCGATGGCCACCTGAATCGTGATTGGCTCTGCGACCGGGTTACCCGAGGCATCGAGCACACACGCGGCAAGGTGGCCGTCGTTAAGGTCCACGCCCAACACCCGACCCCGACGGAGTTCCTCGAGCTCGGGGCCCGATCGGGGCCCAGTGGTCCACGACGCATCGAGATACCAGCGGCCGCGGGCTGGGTCGTAGTTGATGTCGTAACGCACCGCGCGGCGCGCTACGACCCGACCAGCCCACTCATCACCGCGGTGGGAGAACCCGATTGGGGCTTCGATCACCACATGCGAGCCGAACTCATCGGCCAAGGCGGCTGGGGTTTTGATGCGCAGCCGACCCTCACTGTCGACGCGGATGGTCTCGTTGCCGCCGGCCTTGCCGGACTCCCCATCAGCAGTCAAAAACATCCGGCGCGCGTCCCAGGCCGCCCTCCACCCCTGTTCGGTGAGTTGCGCCTGATCTAAGTGGTTTCGCGTGCGCCACAGGCGTTTGCCTCCTACGGTGATCGGCGGGCGGCCCGCCGCCAGCGCAGCCTCGGCAGCGGCCAGCCGCCCCCGTAGCACCGCGAGCCGGCGGGTCTTAGTGAACCGCTCACCCGCGCTGCGATACCCGCGCCGCCGCCGACCGTGCCGACGCGCCTCGTTGCCGTCGACGGGTTCAACTTCGCCCGGGCGCAGCGCGCAGCGGGCCCCGAGCACCCCGACCGCGGCCCGCAGATCGGCCACATAGGCGGCCAGCCCGCGCAGGCCCAACTGGTACTGGTCGTCGACGGCGCGGGTGATCGCTCCCGCCCACCGCGACGACGACAACGCCGTCAGCGCCCGCTTGCGCTCAGCGCGCCACCCCGCGTGGGCCCGATTATCCAACCGGCCCAACTGCACCCGCCCCGCCAATTCGCTGCGATACACCGAGCCGAGAAACTGCCCGATCGCGGTCAACTTCTGGGCCTCTTCAGCACTTGGATGTATCCGCGTATGGATCCGCACCCCCGCTGGCGGCGCAGCCGCCACCGGATCAACGACCCGACGCAACCGCACACCTCTAGCCATACACATATCCTGGCAGCCACCACCGACAACGCCGCTCAACAGCACCACTCACTTCCGCGCGGTATCACTCACTTCCGCTCACAAATCCGCAAGCACCGAGAACCCCTTGTAGCCGGCCTCCGCGACCTCGGTGCAGATGTCGAGATAGACACCGAACCCGCCGATGAAGAGCATGAACACGCGCGGCTTCCCGGGGACGTTCGCGCCGAGATACCACGAATTGGCCTTGGTAAACAGGGTGGCATCGGCCCGGCGGGCACACTCGGCGACCCAGTCATCGACGGCGTCCGGGGTCGCCTCGATCGCGGCGTAGCCGTGGGCGTCCAGATAAACGATGCAGTCGGCGATCCAGTTCACGTGCGCCTCGGCGTGCAGCACCATGTTGGCCAGCACCGCGGGAGCGCCCGGGCCACACACCACGAACAGGTTGGGGAACCCGTCGACGCCCAAGCCGAGGTAGGTACGTGGCCCGTCGCACCAGTGGTCTCGGAGCCGCCGGCCGGCCCGGCCAACGATGTCGATCTTGGCCAGCGCGCCGGTCATCGCGTCGAAGCCGGTCGCGAGCACGATGATGTCGACGTCGTAGTGGGCGTCGGTGGTGTCGATCCCGGTCGGGGTGATCGACTCGATCGGTGTGTTGCGCACGCTGACCAGCTTCACGTTGGGCCGGTTGAACGTTTGAAAGTAGTTGGTGTCGGTGCAGATTCGCTTGGTACCGATCGGGTGGTCGGTGGGGATGAGTAGCTCGGCCACGGACGGGTCGTCGATGACGGCACGGACCTTCTCTTCGTAGAACTTGCGGGCCTCGTCGTTGGCGACCGGGTCGATCATCTGGTCCGTGAAGGTCTTTGAGAAAAGCACCCCGCCAAGGTCCCAGCGCTTCTCGAATGCCGCGCGGCGTTCCTCTGGAGTGGCCTCCATCGTCAGCTTGGGATGCGCCACGTGGGGCGAACCGCCGGAACTGCGCCATGAGGCCCGTCGCCGTTGCGCGTAATTGGCCTTCACCTCGGCGCGGTCGGCATCGGTGAGCGGGCGGTTGCCGGCCGGCACACTGTAATTCGGCGTGCGCTGGAAGACATAAAGCTGGGACGCGGCTTGGGCGATGATCGGAATCGACTGGATGCCGGACGATCCCGTGCCGATGACAGCCACCCGCTTGCCGGTGAAGTCCACGGGCTCGTGCGGCCACGATGCGGTGTGGTAGACCTCTCCGGCGAAGCCTTCCAATCCGGGGAATGGGGGAGTCATCGCCGCGGAGAGGGGACCGGTCGCCATTAGGCAGAACCGCGCACCGACCTGTTCGCCAGTGTCGGTGGTCACCGTCCAGCGCATGCTCTGCTCGTCGAATACCGCCGACGTCACACGCGCGTTCAAGGTCACGTGGCGGCGCAGGTCCAGTCGGTCGGCGACCCAGTTGATGTAAGCCAGGATTTCGGCCTGGGTTGCGTACTTCTCCGACCAGTCCCATTCCTGCTGCAGTTCGTCGGAAAACGAATAGCAATAGTCCACGCTCTCAACGTCGCATCGGGCACCCGGATATCGGTTGAAGTACCAGGTACCGCCAATGTCGGGTCCGCTCTCGAACACCCGAACGCTCAGCCCGTCCGACCGCAGCTTGTGCACCGCGTAGAGGCCCGCGAAGCCCGCACCGACGACAACGGCATCTACTTCCGGGGCTACCCGCCGATCACTCCGAACGCTCACAAGTGCCTACGGTAGGCCGTGGCGGGCGCATTTCAGGGGCGGCGTCCCGGTGACCGGACGCCGGGACAGCGGCCTCCCGGCCACCGGAATCCAGCCGTCGCCGCGGCCGGCCGCCTCGTAAGAATTGCGATATGCCAGAAGTTGGAAGGCGTGACATCGCCGTGCACGCCGAGGCTCAGGCCGCCACCGTCGAGGTCGACTTGGACGGCGAGGTCCATCGGCTGCGGTGGCCGCGTGACAAATCCCTCGTGGACACGATGCTCGACGCGCGACTCGACGTGCCACATTCGTGCCGCGAGGGCCACTGCGGCTCGTGCGTGGCCACCCTGGTGTCGGGGGAGGTGGACATGGTCGGTGGCGACGTTCTCGGACCCCAGGACCGTGCCGAAGGCTTGATCCTTTGCTGCCAGGCTCGCCCACTCAGTGACCACGTCCACGTCGAGTTCTAGCACCGCATGAGCAAGCGTCTGGCGGGCAAGGTCGCGCTGATCACCGGGGCGGCGCGGGGGATCGGGCGCGCCCAGGCGGTGCGCTTCGCGCAGGAGGGCGCCGACATCGTGGCGCTCGACGTGTGCGGGCCGATCGACACCGTGGTGGTCCCGCACAGCACGGTCTCCGACCTCGACGAGACGGCTGCGCTGGTCTCGGAGATCGGTCAGCGGGTGCACACCGGGACGGTCGACGTGCGGGACCTCGCGGGGGTCCAAGCCGCCACCGACCGCGGCGTGCAGCAGTTCGGCGGATTGGACGTGGTGTGCGCGACCGCCGGAATCACGTCGCGCGGCATGGCGTTCGAGCTGGACGAGAAAGCCTGGCGCACCATGCTGGACGTCAACCTCACCGGTGTGTGGCACACGTGCCGGGCCGGTGCGCCGCACCTGATTGCGCGCGGCGCCGGCGCGATGATCCTTACCAATTCCATTGCCGGATTGCGCGGTCTCGTCGGTGTAGCGCACTACACGGCGGCCAAGCACGGCGTGGTCGGCCTGATGCAAAGCATGGCTAAAGAGCTTGCGCCGCACAATATCCGGGTGAACTGCGTGCACCCCACCAACGTCGACACCCCGCTGATCCAGAACGACGCGGTGCGCGGCGCCTTTCGCCCCGACTTGGACCGGCCGCCGACGCGTGCCGAGTTCGCCGAGGCGGCGCGGAACATGAACATGCTTCCGGTTCCGTGGATCGATCCGATCGACGTGGCGAACGCCGCGTTGTTCTTGGCATCCGACGAGGCGCGCTACATCACCTCGGTGACCTTGCCGGTGGACGCCGGCGCCACCCAACGGTAGGGGTGAGCATGACGGACATCAGTAAATACGGCCCGCGGGCGGTGATTGCCGGCCGATGAAGGAGGAGGAAGGAATCGGGTCATGACCGACATCGACGATCTTGCGGCACGGCTTCGCCAGCTCGAGGACGAACGCGAAATCTCCCGGCTGATCGCGTCGTACGGTCCGGCCGTAGATGCCGGGGACGCCGCGGCGGCGGCGCGACTCTGGGCGACCCATGGCACCTACGACGTTGAAGGCTGGCAAATGGACAGCCAGGACGACGTTCATGCGATGGTGACTTCTGCGTCCCATCAGAATCTGGTCGCCAATGGCTGCTGTCACTTCATCGGGCCGAGCGTCGTGACGGTGACCGAAGATTCGGCGGTGGCGGTCGCCGAATCGCTGGTGCTGGTCCGAGATGGTGCGAGCTATCGCGTATGGCGCTCGACGGCAAACCATTTCGAGCTGCAGCGCACGGTGGGGAGCTGGCGCATTACTAAACGCACCAGTCGCGTCCTCAATGGCGATCCAGGGGCGCGCGCCTTGCTGACGGCTGGGCTGAAGGGCGCGGCGGCGCCGGTGTTGGGCGCGGAGCCGAAGTGAGGGGTAGTCCGGTGGTGTTCTTTTCGTTTGTTCATCCCGCCGTGATCCGACAGGCTCGAAGCGCGCGCGATAGCGTCGAACGGGCCTGCGTGTGCTCAGGTCGAGTAGTTGCGGTCGCGTGAAACCGGCACACGACACGCGATCCCGGCAGGTCCGGCTGATTCAAGGGGTGGCCAGTGGTGGCTCATGACAAGGGCGACAGTATGCCGGTGGGATACGAGGCGCTGACCGCATCCGTGCGCCGGCTCATCGATGCCACGATCCGCACCGAAGCGGACGCCGCCGTCGTAGCGGCGGCCAAAGCCCACATCGACTGCGCGGTAGGAGAGTTGAGCGCAGCCCTGATGCCGGGCTCGTTCGGTCTACGCGAAGCCGCCGACGGACAATCCGTGGTGTCCGGGAACGTCGCGATCGGGGTACGCAATCCCGTCGCGCCGCCCCTGGTGATACACCACGACGATGAAGGCGAAGTGTGGACTGAGGTCACGCTCGGTGCCGCTTACGAGGGTCCACCCGGCCATGTCCACGGAGGCGTGTGCGCGCTAATTCTTGACCACGTCCTCGGCGCAACCGCGCACCGGCCAGGACGTCCGGCGTACACCGGCACACTCACCTTGCGTTATGTGCGGGGAACGCCCTTGGGTTTTTTACGTGCGAGAGCGCGCGTTGATCGCATCGATGGCGCGAAGACCTTCGCGGTGGGTTACATCGCCGACGGTGAGGGAACTACCGTCACTGCTGAGGGCGTGTTCATCACCCCACGATGACGGGCCGGCGAGGTTGTGCGACAACGACATCGATCGGCTAGCGGTGACGGAATAATCGGCTCGCGGCTCACCGATGAGAAACGGTCTCCCCGCCACCTGTTGACGCTGCCATGGCCTTGGCGGTCATGCCGCCGAGCGAGCCAATCCCGACCTCGGCGTTGTGCCGATGCGCGAAGTGGTGGCCAAAGACGGAGTCCACACCATTGCGTAGTCCCATGTGATCCTCGCAACCTTCGGCCGCCGGAATCTGCTGAGCGTCCCAGTGCTCGTGTTCACGTGCCGAAGTTTTCGAGGGCGGGATGGTCGATGCCAATGCCGAGTGTGCCACCGATGAGTTCGCGGAGCGCCTGAGCATAGGTAGCCGCGGCGTCGGGGTCAACTCGGTACGTGCTGCGGTATGGGTTACGGGTGATCGAGGTCAGTGCATCGAGCAGCAGTTCAGCGGTCTGTCGAGGATTGCTCACGGGGAAGCGGGCTGTTACGCGTGTCAACGGCGGGGCCAGGGTGCGGATTACGTCCTCGCTGAACGTCCGAGCGGGTACGTCGTTGCCGATGATCACGGAAAGGACAGGGATGAAATCCGCGTGGCGGCGCCGGAGTTCGCGCATGCCGCGGAAGATCTCTACTAACTGCTCGGTCGGTGAGATATTCAGGACCGCCGCAGCCTCGATGACGGTGGCGGCTTCATCCAGGATGGCGGTTATCGCTTGGCGGAGGACGTCGTCTTTGGACTGGAAGTAATGGTAGAAGCCGCCTTTGGACATTCCCGTCGCTTCGAGCAAGTCCGAGACGGTGGTTTTGGGGTAACCCTGCTGGATAAAGACCTGCTGGGCCGCTGCTACGAGTTCCTTTCGGCGGGCATCGTGATGTGTTGCGGGCCGCGCCATCCGTTGAGTTTATTCGCGTCGGGCCTTGCGTAGCCACCGGTAACCGGCGGGGCGTCGGGTGACGAAGTTGGCCCATGCGTACGCAAGTGCGCCGCGTTTGCCATGGCTGAGGTAGTACAAGATGTCGATCGGACGTGCGAGATAGGGAATGACGCCCATCGTCCCGGCGAGAATCACCCGTGAGGCATCGAGGTTGCGCAGCCGTCCGAGCCAGTGCCCTTTAGCGCAGAACAGCACGGTGTCCAACCGCCGATCGTCGAGCAGAGGGATGCCCTCGGGTTGGCGCGGTTCGAAGCGAAGGATCTCGTGGCCGGCTGCGAGCGCGTCGAGGAGTTCGGCGGCGAGGAAGTCGCGGGGGCCCCCAAGCGACGCGAAGTCGAGTGGAATCCGGATGCCATCTACACGGCGTTGACGCACCCGCGCGAGTTCTGCGCATGAGAACTCTGGTTGGAGCATATCGATCACTGCGAATTCGTCCGTATGAGATCCGTTGTTGTGAACCACGATACGTTCGCGCACAGCGGTGCGGTCACCGTGCCAGAAGCTCGCGGGAAGCGGTTTGAGCCCGGAGGGCGCAGCAGTGTAGGGCGGGAAGGTGGACAGCTGCGCTGGAGTGCTTCGCGGCGCTGGTTGGGTATCTCGCTGAAAAACACGAACTGCGTTTGCGCGGAAGATGCCGTCGAGCTGACCGGCGTCGAGTCTTAGTCGGTCGGCCGCTCGCGCCCACGCGCGAGCAATCATGGCACCCGCCCTGCGTGCCGCCCAGGGAAAGTCCGAACCGAACGTCACCTGTCCTGCACCGCCGAAAGCCAGGATCGCAGGGATCTGTTCGTCGTAGGCCTTCGATGCGGTGTCCAGAAACACCCTCGGTCGCCAGGCGCCCAGCTCGGCGTCGATGTCTGGCCGTATGGTTCGCAACCCACGAAGCGCCTCATCGAGCAGCACTGGCAACGGTCCGCCAGCGTGGGCGAGCACCCAGGTAATTTGCGGAAACCGCACGTGGCCGCCGACGCGCAGAAAGTCCAGCATGGTTCGCGCCGTGTCGTTTTGCCATAGATAGAGAGGGTTCAGCAGGCCTTGGTCGTCGGTCCGCGGACGGCTATTGGGATGCACAAAGACGACCGCACGACGGGCGTCCAACGCGTGCCACAGCGGATCCAGGGCGGGGTCGCCGAAGTGGCGGTCGCGCACGTTGGACATCAGCAGAACGTCACGGGCATCAATCCGCTCGATCTCAGCCAGCGACGCATCAACGTCGCTCTGGGGTAGCGACGCGAACCAGCCGAACCGATCGCCATGAGCGGCAACGAGTTCCGCACCCGCATCGTTGAGCCGTTGAGCCAGTTCCACCGGGTCGGCAAGACCGTCGACATCCACACCGGGAGGCACCGACAACCACGCTCGCTCGGTGCCCATTGCGTCCATTGTCCGCAACGACCGCTCCGGACTCCATCGGGGAAACCGGAACCCGCCTACGACGGTCACGCCCGCGTCGCGCAGCGCATCCACGTAGAACTCCGGCACGGCGTGATGGTGCAAATCCCACTTGACGTTGGCCACCACCATACGATGATCGCATTAACCGACCGCAGTCTGCAAATGGTGAGGAGCTCGCGTCGCGGGGCGCTTATCCCTACGTCGCAGGACAGTCCAATCAGCCGTCAGCGGCCCGATTTTCCTTAGCGAGCAATTGGCGCCGTTGGCGGGTGCGGTATGACTCGCCGGTCAGGGTGAGGACTTCGGAGTGGGAGCGCCAAGCGGTCGATCATGGCCGCGGCGACATCCATCTCGATACCCCTCCACGCGACGCTTACCGCCGGCCGCCATCGTCCGCGCGAGTCGACCGTGTCGCGACGTAGGTGTCTGCACACCGGGAGTCATTTCAAATACGTCCGAACTCCGCGCGCGTAATGGATCGGCGAAACTCACCCAAAACATCCGCGGGAGGCATCGTTCCCGCTGAGCGAGACGTCCGCCGGTCGATAGCTATCGGCCGGGGGGACTATTACGATTGTCGCATTCCCGTCGAGGAGATGAATTCATGGCCGCGCCTGAGACTCTTTCCCGCTACACCGTCATTTCCGCGGATACTCACGCCGGAGCCGACCTTTACGACTACAAGCCCTACCTACCGCGGAAGTTCCACGACGACTTCGATGCGTGGGCCCAGACCTACGCGAGTCCATTCGACGATCTGATCCTCGCCACCGCGAAGCGCAACTGGGACAACGAGTTGCGCATTTCCGAGATGAACGACGACGGGGTGGCCGCGGAGCTGTTGCTGCCGAACACCGTTCCTCCGTTCTTTCCGACATCTCCCAACATCACCATCTCGCTGCCTCAGACTCGAGACGAGCTCGAACGTCGGTGGGCGGGTGTGCAGGCGCATAACCGGTGGCAGGTTGACTTCTGTTCCCTGGCGCCGGCGCGGCGGCGAGGATTGATCCAAGTTTTCCCCAATGACGTGGAAGCCGCGTTGGACGAAGTACGGTGGGGGCACCAAAAAGATTGCTTCGGTGGAGTGCTGTTGCCTGCGGTATCACCCGGCGACCCCAACGTCGCTCCGCTGTTCCACACCCGGTATGAGCCCATTTGGGAATTGTGCAGTGAACTCGACCTGACGATCGTGCAGCACGGGGGCCCCGGGAGTCCCGCGATGCCGATGGATCAGCCGGCATCGAATGCAGTGCTCATCACTGAGATGGCGCTGTGGGCCCAGCGCACCCTCGGGCACCTGATATTGGCCGGAGTATTCGAACGCCATCCCAACCTGCGGTTCGCGCCGACTGAGCAGGGCACCCTTTGGGTGCAACAGCAGCTGATGACCTTGGATGCGATGGTGCCGACGCTGAAGACGGAAGCCGGTAACCGCACTTACGGCATGTTCGGCGGGTCCTCGGTCGATCGGCTAACCCTGACACCAACTCAGTACGTTCAGCGGAATTGCTACCTCGCCAGCGAATTGACGCCCTTCGAATCGGGCATGATCGACTTCATGGGCGCTGACCACATACTTTGGGGAAGCGACTACCCCCACGAGGAGGGCTTCGCTCCGCATTCGAGGCTGGCGATCCGGTGGGCCCTGCACGACAGATCCGAAGACGAATGCCGAAAAATTCTCTCCGAGAACGCGGGTCGGCTGTACGGATTCGACCTCGACGCGCTGGCACCGATCGCAGCCGAAATCGGCCCGACGGTGGCCGAAGTGCACACACCCCTGGAGAAGACCGGCTATCACGCCCCGGCCGCGTTCGGCTACCGACCCTTCGAAGGTGGGCTCGCGCTGAAGCGGCTCGCCCCGCAACGCCAGTAGAACGATGCCAGTAGAACCATCTAGCGCGACAAGAACTCCAGTACAGTACTTTCGAAAGCCTGCTTGGCCTCGATCATGGCCCAGTGCCCGGAGTTCGGGAAGATGTGCAGTTCGGCGTTCGGGATGGTGCGCATCGGGATGAGTGCCATGTCGGGCGGGCTCACCCGGTCGTCGCGGCCCCACGTCAGCAGGGTCGGCGCCGCCAGCTTGTGCATGACCGCCCACGGCATCGGCCGGTCGGAGGCCGCCATCCCGGCGTTCATCGCGGCGAACGCGGCCTTGCCGTACATCCGGCGGGCGGCGTCCAGGGCGACGGGATCGGTCGCGAGCGCCCAGCGTTCCTCGATCAGCTCGTCGGTGACCAGCGACTGGTCGTACACCATCGACTTCAGCCAGTCGACCAGCCGCTGACGCGTCGGGTCCTCGACGAATTCCTGCAACAGCCGGATGCCCTCACTGGGGCTGGGGCTGAAGATGTTGGTGCCGATGCCGCCGATGGTCACCAGCCGGTCGACGCGGCCGGGATTCTGGATGGCGAAGTTGATGCCGACGCCGCCACCCATCGAGTTGCCGACGATGTGGGTCTTGTCGACACCGAGCGCGTCCAGGAAGGGCCCGACGGTGCCGAACGCCATGACCATCGGGTGGCCGCCGAAGTCGTCGCTGACGCCGAAGCCGGGGAATTCCAGGACCAGGCAGCGGTACCGCTCGGCGAACGTCGGCAATATCCCGCGAAAGTTGCGCCAGCCGGTGACCCCGGGACCCGATCCGTGCAGGAACAGCAGCGTCGGCGCGGAATCCGGGCCGCAGTCGTAATAGCGCAATGCGCCCTTCGGAGTTCCGATTTCGCGCAGGTCGTGTTCGACGAGTTCAGAAGTGTTGGCCACGGGAGTCACCCTGCCATGCCGCCTCGGCGAGCGGGAGCGATGTCCCGCCGATCGGTCATCTAGTGTCGATGGCCATGTCAGGCCGCCTGCTGATCACCGGCGTCGACGCCAGCGGGCGGTCGTGCGCGGCGCGCGACGAACCCGTCACGCTGCAAGGGGACGCCGGCCGTGGCGGCCTGCGCTATTCGGTGCTGTACGCCGCGCCGTCCCTGCCGTCCGTCGCGGCCGGCGGTCGGGTCGCGGACCTGCTCGACCTGGTCGTCCCGCCCGGCGCGCTGCGCTGGACGATGATCGAGTACACACCCGGCGCCGAGTTCGCCACGCACCACACGGACACCGTCGATTTCGACGTCGTGCTGTCCGGTTCGGTGGACCTGATCCTCGACGACGGCGCGCACCCGCTCGCCGCCGGTGACAGCGCGGTCGTCACGGGCGTCGACCACGCCTGGCGCGCGGGACCGGACGGGTGCCGCCTCGCCGTCCTGACGATCGGCGCAGAGCCACCGGCCTGAAACACCAAGCGGCACCGCAAGATCCGCGTCGGGTGTGGGGGATATGTACACAGAACGACCGTTTTTCGTCCATATCCCTCACATTCGCGAATCGAACACTATCCGGCACCGGGCGGGGAGCAATCCATCAATTCTTTCAGCGCCGCGGGAAACGCGTCGGCGAGCTCCCACACGTCCGGAACGAGGTCGGGGCAGGAAATGATGCCTACGCCGAGCCGGCCGTTGAGCGACATGACCGTCACGTTGAGTCCGGCGCCCGCGATGATCGGCCCGAGCGGATACATGGCATCGATCCGGCACCCCAGGAAGTAGAGCTGTTCCTGCGGGCCGGGCACGTTCGACAACACCAGGTTGTGTGGCGGCTTCTCGGGCAACGGGATTCGCGGCAACAGCTTCATCGCGGCGCCGAACATGGTTTGCCCGGCCACTTGCGTCCAGTCCTGCAGCAGGGTGGGGCCCATCGCGGCGGCATGGTCTTTGGCGCAGGCGTTGGCTTCGGCGATGCTGATCAGTCGCTGGGCCGGGTCGTCGATGTGGGTTTCGAGCCGGCACAGCATCCACGTGGTCTGGTTTCGGCCCGGTCGATCGGACCTGCCGCGCACCGAGACCGGCACGCTGGCCACCATCGGGCTGTCCGGCAGTTCGCCCCCCTCGGACAGGAACTGGCGCAACGCCCCCGAGCACAGCGCCGTCACCACGTCGTTGATCGTCACGCCGAACCGGTTCTTGACCGTCTTGACGTCGTCGAGGTCCACGGTGGTCAAGGCGACGTTGCGCCGGCGGGTGAACGGGCCGTTGAACGCCGTCGGCGGCGCGGCGAACGGGGCGGCCATGGTGGGCCGGCCGCCCCGGGCGCGCAATACGGTCTGCCCGAGGGTCAGCACGGTCGCCGGCACCACTTTGGCCAACCGCCAGGGCCGCAACGCGGCGCCGATCAAGCCCGACGCGGCGATCTGCAGTGGGTTCGCCCCGCCGGTGCGTGCCACCGGGGTGGGCGGCGGCGCGTCCGCCACACCGCTGCACAGCTGGGCCAGCAGGTTGGCGCCCCCGACCCCGTCGACCACCGCGTGGTGGGCCTTGATGACGACGGACAGCGCCTCGGTGCCGTGCAGTCCCTCGATGACCCACATCTCCCACAGCGGGCGATCCCGATCGAGGGCCAGGCCCGCGACGTGCCCGCAGATCTCCGCTAACTCCTTCGGCCCGCCGGGCGAGGGGAGCGCGACGTGGTGCAGGTGCCGAGAGAGGTCGAAGCTTTCGTCGTCGACCCATACCGGATGGTCGAAGTTCAGTTGGCTGTCGGCCAGCTTGAGGCGAAATTCGGGCACGGCGTCCACCCGCGCCGCCAGCGCCTCCCGGAACCCCTCGAACGTGTAGCCGCCCGGTTTCGTTTTCGGGTCCAGCTCTACGACACAGCAAACATTCAATGGCTGCGTCGGTGACTCCAGGTACAAAAAGAACGCGTCCAGCCCGCTGAGTCGCTGCATGCCCCGCCCATCTCGTTCGCACGGTCGTGACCCCTGGTCACATGACCGGCGGTCAACCCCGGACTACGATGGCGCACAGCATCAGAGCAGACCGCAATCTCTTGATGTGATCCCTAATCTGTAGCCGGTTGGCAGCCGTTGGCAAACATCTCGGCGAGACATTTAACGAAATCGCCACCAAGATTCATCTGACCGCCGCGCGGGTCAGCGGGCCATGGTCGAATCCGGGGCCGCCCAGTCGGTCGACACCTTTCGATGCTTGATCAGCCACGTGCCGCCGTCCGGCACCAGGACGTCGCGGTAGCGGCCGAAATGGTCGAGCCCGATGTGTGTGACCACGGTGAAGTAGGACGAGACTTCCGCGCGGTCGGGGGTGAGGCCGGTGAAGAGCACATTGGCGACGTTGTGCCGCACGACGGGCTTGACTTCGACGTTGCGGGCGACGTTGCCCGTCACGCCGCCGAGGAACGACACGATCTCGGTCCGCCCGCGCAACGGGTCCAGCCCGCGGATCTCGAGGACGCCGTCCGCGCAGAATGTCGCCGCCAGACCCTCGAGCCGGCCCGCGTCACCCGACCAGTTGTAGCGCGCGAGGGTGTCCCGAATCTGCTCGCGGGCGACCAATTCCCACATCTCCACCGTCGCGAGCCTAATCCGCGAGCGTGCGTTACCTGACGAGATAAGGCCGGAAGCTGCGCTGGGCCGCTGGCGTGACTCCGTTGAGATCGAAGACGGCGATGAGGGCACGCAAAAGGGCGGGGGACCAGTCGTCGAAATGCTGCGCATCCATGCGATCGAGCAGCTCGCTGCGCAGGTGCTCGATGCCGGTGGGCTCCTGATGATCGCTCATGTCGTGAACGACGCTAAGAGCGACGTCCGCCGCTTGTACAGCCAACTGGTCGGATTCAAATGTCATTCCTCGGAGAATATGAAGCGGGAATGAAACGCCGCGCGCGACGGTATAAGCACGCATGAAACTCAACGACGCCGCGCGCGATCTGATCGGTAAGGGTGCCGACGCCACCCTGGTCACCCTGAATCCCGACGGCAGCCCCCAGGTCAGCGTTGTCTGGGTCGCGCTGCAGTCGACGCCCGACGGGGACGAACTCGTCACTGCGCACCTCGCCGCACACAAGAAGGTGCGCAACGTCCGCAACGACCCCCGCGTCGCCGTCACGATCCTGGCGCTGGACAAGGCGGGGCAGGGGATGCGGCCCTACCTGTCCGTCACCGGTACCGCGCGGATCGTCGAGGGCGGGGCGCCCGAGCTCCTGACCGAGCTCAACCCGGTCCTGGGTGACCCGAACATGAAATTCCCGCCGGACGGCGCGCCGCCAGGATTCCTGACCCGCATCCGCATCGAGAAGGTCGGCGGCATCGGCCCCTGGACGGCCTGAGAATCGGGGCCTGGCGGCGTGTGAATCCGGGGCTGTCAGCGCCGGGAACGCGCACCGATCCGCGGGTGGTGACCGTCTCACCTGTGGCGTTGGCGTCCTTGCCGTCCAGCAGGGGCAGCAGGCCGTCGAGGTATTCGCCGAGTCGGCGCACCGGCTTGTCCCACGGGATCCCCCACATTCCCTCGGTGACCATGCGATGGGTCATGCCCAGCCCGAGGGTGAATCGGCCGCCGGAGATCAAGCTGAGGGTGAGCGCGCGCTGCGCCATCAGCATCGGCTGCTGGTTCTGGATCGGCAGCACACCCGTCGCGACCTCGATCGTGTCGACTTCGCGGAACGCGATCGAAAGGACGGCCAAAACGTCTGCCTGCCAAGGCATTTGGGCCACCCAGGCCCGGCGGAATCCCTCGTCGCGTAGCTTCGCGAGCTCAGACACGTAGTCGTCGACCAGCGACCGCGCGGGGTCGTCGCCGAGAAAGCAATTCACGCTGATTTGCGCCCTTGTTCCTCTCTTTCGCCCTCTGAAAGATGCTACTTCCGCTACCGGCAGTAGCGGAATACAGTGGGTGGATGGCGACCGGCGATGACGGCAGGCACCTGCGCACCTGCCCACTGTGTGAAGCCATGTGCGGCTTGGAGATTCAGGTGGAGGGCGGCAAAGTCGCCAGCATCCGCGGCAACCGCGACGACGTCTGGAGCCGAGGGCACCTGTGCCCGAAGGGGGTGTCGCTGGCCGCGGTGCACGACGACCCGGACCGCATCCGCCGCCCGATGGTCAAGGTCGACGGGCAGTGGCACGAGGCCAGCTGGGACGCGGCGTTTCGGCGGTGCACCGAGCTGCTGACGCCAGTGATCGAGAAGTACGGGATCGGCGCCGTCACCGCCTACACCGGTAACCCGCTGGCGCACTCGTTTTCGCTGGCCCGGTACGCGGGAGTGCTGATGGGCATGTCCGGGATGCCGGTCACCTATTCGCCAGGCACCGTCGACCAATGGCCCAAGAACCTGTCGTCGCATCTGATGTACGGCCTGTGGTGGAACTTCCCCGTGCCCGACATCGAGCGCACCGACCTGATGGTGATCATGGGCGCCAACCCCGCCGCGTCGCAGGGTTCGCTGCTGGCCGCGCCCGACGTGATGGGCCTGATCGACGGGATTCGCAAGCGCGGCAAGGTGATCGTGATCGACCCGGTGCGCACCCAGACCGCGACCCAGGCCGACGAGTGGCTCCCGATCGTCCCGGGCACCGACGCGGCGCTGTTGCTGGCCGTGGCGCACACCCTGTTCGACGAGGGCCTGGTCAACGCGGGACCGCACGTCGACGGCCTCGACACGATGCGCGAGGTTGCCGCGGAGTGGCCGCCGGAGCGGGTGAGCGCGGTCACCGGGATCGGTGAAGACCGGATTCGACGCCTGGCCCGCGAACTGGCCGGCACCGAGAGATCGGTGGTGTACGGGCGAATCGGGTTGTGCAATCAGGAGTTTGGCAGCCTGGCCAGCTGGCTGGTCGACGTGATCAACATTCTGACCGGTCATTTCGACACCCCGGGCGGCGCGATGTTCCCCAAGCCGGCGGCCTGGTCGATCACCACGCAGCCACTGCCCGGCCTGGAGGGCGGCCTCCCGGAGTTCGGCCGCTGGCACACGCGGGTGCGCGGCGCGAAGGAGGTTCTCGGCCAGGCCCCGGTGTCGTGCATGGCCGAAGAAATCGCCACACCCGGCGAGGGTCAGCTCAAGGCGCTGATCACCGTCGCCGGCAACCCCGTGTTGTCGACGCCCGGCGGCGACAAGCTCGACGAGGTGCTGCCGATGCTGGAAGCGATGATCTCCGTTGACCTTTGGCTCAACGAGACGACGCGGCACGCGGATGTGATCCTGCCCGGGCTATCCCCGCTCGAGCAGCCGCACCACGACGACCTGATCCTGCTCTTCGCGATCCACAGCATCGCCAATTACTCGGCCCCGGTGTTCGATCCGGGCGATCGGCCGCACGAATGGGAGATCCTGATCCGGCTGACCGGGCTGTGCACCGGGACGCCGGCCGAGGACGTCGACGTCGCCGCGGTCGACGACGGATTCTTCGACTACCTGGCCTTCACGCACGGGGTCGACGGCGCGGAGATCCGCAAGCTCTACGATCACGGCGGCCCGGAGCGGATGCTCGACCTCACGCTGCGAACCGGGCCCTTCGGGGACCAGTACGGCAAGAACCCCGGAGGGCTCACCCTGGACATGCTCAAGGCGAATCCGAACGGAATCGACTTCGGGCCGATGGTGCCGCAGCTGCCCGACATCCTGGGCACCCCCGACAAGAAAATCCGCCTCGCCCCGCAATACCTGCTCGATGACCTGCCGCGGCTCGCGGCGCGCATGGAGCGCCCGGCCGAGCCGCTGGTCCTGGTCAGCCGCCGGCACTTGCGGTCGAACAACACCTGGATGCACAACGTGCCCGCACTGATGAAGGGCAGGGACCGATGCACCCTGCTGATCCACCCCGACGACGCGGCCCGCTGCGGCATCGCCGACGGCGACGTCGTCACCGTGAAATCCGCCGCCGGCGAGATCAAGGTACCCGTCGAGGTCACCGACGCGATCAAGCCCGGGGTGGTGTCGATGCCGCACGGCTGGGGACATGGCAAGCCGGGCACCCGCATGTCGGTGGCCAACGGTTCGCCTGGGGCCAACACCAACGTGCTGTCTCCGCCGACGTTCCTCGACGAGCCGTCCGGCAACGGCGCCCTCAACGGCATCCCGGTGACGATCATCGAGGATCAGGCCCGGTTTCGGCCCGCGCAAACGGTCTGAGGTCGGCGATTTCACAGCTGATCGCTAACAACGATCCAGCGTGCTGCTAACACGATCCCGTAGCATTGCGGGATGGCGGCAAACAGGCAGATAGTGTTCGTTCAAACGTTTTTCGCCGGCGTCGCGACGGTCGCTACGTTGGCGCTGTTTCACGCTGTGCATCCCGATGGCACGAAAACCGTTGGGGTGTCCACGAATTTGGTGGACCGGAGCTTCGCCACGGACGGCGACGACGACGAAGCCCAACTGCAGCAGCAACTGCAAATTCAACAGGAGATTCAACAGTCGGAGCAGCAGGCCGAACAGCAAGAGCAACTCGACCTTCAGGAGGCTCAGCAAGCCGAGCAGCAGGGCCAACAGGTCGAGCAGCAGGCCACCCTGTCGGTCCCCGGAAGCTGAACATCTCCCGACCGGTCGAAATGTGTTTCGGCTCACCCCAGCCCGCTTCGGGTGAACCTTTGACGCGCCGGGTGTCGTCGGGTGGGTATGACAGCAACAACGTATTCCACATCCGCGAACCACGCCGCCGCTCACGCGCGAGGTGCCCCGCGCATCGCGGGAACCGCGGTGGCCTTCACGCCGCACCGCTACGACCAGGACGAGGTGGCACGCGAGCTCACCGATTTCGCGGAGCCGGGTTTCATGCGATTCGCGCAGACCACCGGCGTCGACCATCGCAGCCTTGCCCTGCCGCTGTCGAGGTACCCGAAGCTGAGCGGATTCACCGAGGCGAACGACACTTACCTCGAGGTCGCCGTCGACCTCGGTGAGCGTGCGGTGCGTTCGGCGCTGGCCGCGGCGGGCATCGGACCACACGAGGTGGATACCATCGTGATGGTCTCCAGCACCGGGATAGCGGTGCCTACCATCGACGCGCGGTTGATGTCACGAATCGGGCTGCGGCCCAACATCAAGCGTGTCCCGCTGTTCGGCCTCGGCTGCGTGGCCGGCGCCGCCGGCATGGCACGGGTCCACGATTACCTGCGCGGCTACCCGGGGGATGTGGCCGTGCTGTTGTCGGTGGAGCTGTGCTCGCTCACGCTGCAACGTGACGACACCTCGATCCCGGCCCTCATCGGTGTGTCCCTGTTCGGCGACGGCGCGGCCGCGGTGGTCGCCGTCGGCGCCGACCGAATCAGGCCGGGCCGCAACGCCGATCGGGGTCCGCGCGTCCTGGCGACGCGCAGTCGCATCGTTCCCGAGACCGTCGATGTCATGGGCTGGAACGTCAGCTCCAGCGGCTTTCAGCTGGTGATGTCGCGCGACGTCCCGAAGATGGCCGACGACTATCTGCGCGCAGAGGTCGACGGCTTCCTGGCCGACCACGATTTGTCCATCGCGGATGTCTCGACCTGGGTGTGCCATCCGGGCGGTCCGAAGGTGCTCGATTCGATCCAGAGCGCACTGGGTCTGCCGCCGGAAGCCGTGGCCCACAGCCGAGAATCCATGCGGGAGAACGGAAATATGTCGTCGGCGTCCGTGCTCGACGTCCTGCGCCGCACGGTGGCCGAGCCGCCGCCGGCGGGATCGCTCGGGGTGATGCTTGCGATGGGTCCGGGCTTCAGCTTCGAGTTGCTCCTGCTGCAGTGGTGAGGGAGTGACCATGTACTACTACCTGTTTATCGTTGCGATCGGCGCCGAGCGGTTGGTCGAGCTCGCGGTCGCGCAGCGCAACGCCAAGTGGTCATTCGCGCACGGAGGCAAGGAATTCGGACGCGACCACTACCCCGCGATGGTGAGTATGCATGCGCTGCTTCTGGTTTCGTGCATCGTCGAGGTGTGGACCATGCGCCGCCCGTTCATCGGTTGGCTGGGATGGCCGATGCTCGCCGTCGTGGTGCTGAGCACCGTCGTCCGGTGGCGGTGTGTCGCGGCGCTCGGCAAACGCTGGAACCCGCGGCTCATCGTGCTCCCGGGCGCGCCACTGGTGCGGGACGGGCTGTACCGATGGGTCCGCCATCCCAACTACACGGCGGTCGCGGCGGAGGTTGCCGCGCTGCCAATGGTTCATTCGGCGTGGCTTACCGCGATCGTGTTCAGCCTGGCGAACGCCCTGGTGCTCTCCGTGCGGATCAGCGCCGAGAACGCCGCCTTGGGCTACGCCTAGCGATGTCAGGGAGCGACGGGACGGTTCGTCCACTCCCGGCCGGCCCGGCGCGACGAGCGGAACCAGCCGCCCGCCGCGCCGGTGCCGCCGTCCGTCGGGATGGTGTGGCCGGTGACGAATGCCGACAGCTCCGACGCGAGGAAGAGGATCACGCGAGCCTGGTCCTCGGGCAACCCCATCCGCCCGACCGGCACCCACTGCGGCCACTGCGTCTGCTCGTCCGGGGAAAGCCACTGCGAGTACGGGACCTGCAGCGATTCGGTGACGTCAGGGCCGATCGCGTTGACGCGCACCCCGTCTCGGCCCACCTGCACGGCCAGGCTGCGCGTGAAATGGATGACGGCGGCCTTGAAGGCGGCATAGACCGGATCCTCGGGATAGCCGCGCAACCCCTCGACCGATGAAACGTTGACGATCGAGCCGGCACGCTGCTCGATCATCGCGGGCAGGAACGCGTGCGTGACGAGGAAAACGTGGTGCAGGTTGATGCGGTACAGCTCGTCCCACATGTGTGGGTCGGTGTCGACGAAGCTGCCCGGGTGCCGCAACCAGTGGCCCACGTTGTTGACCAGCACGTCCACCCGGCCGTAGCGATCTAGCACGGTCCGCGCCAGCGCGCTGACCTGGCCCTCGTCCCGGACGTCGGTCACGGCCGCCAGGCCCGAGCCGCCCGAGGCCGCGATCTCGTCGACGACTCGCTCGGCGAGGCCGGCGTCGATGTCGGCGATGACCACCCGGGCGCCGTGCTGGGCGAACAGGCGTGCGGTTGCCGCGCCGATACCACCGCCGCCGCCGGTCACCACCGCGACCCGGTTGGCCAGCAGCGCGCCGGGCTGCATCGGCTCTGTCATGGTCATATCTTGAGGCACTCGGGTCGCGGCGGGCGGCTTTACCCAACTTCCGTGGGCACCAAACAGTGAGGAAGCCAACATTTGCCGGGGATTCATCGGGCGTTTTTCCCGATTTGGGCCGGGTACCCCCTTTACCTCTACGGAAGTTGAATACAAATGCTGACCAAGCCAGACCGACGCCGCATATTGCCAAGCCACGCAATGAATCGGCGGGTGCACCATCGGCACAGTCCGCAATCATTTGCGGTGTCGTTGGCCAGTCGGCTTATCGTCAAGAACATAGTGCGCGCGTGGGCCATTCAGCCGAATTTGCATTGGCCGCTGGGGTACGTCGACGAGATGGCCGGTTTGCTGCCGCATTTCCCGTCGTCGGCGAGCATCGAACAGCTACGGCTTGACGGCTGCGCCGCCGAATGGGTTCGAGCGCCCGGCGTCTCGTCCGATCGCGCGATTCTCTACCTCCACGGCGGCGCGTTTTTGACCTGCGGCCTCAACACGCACCGATCACTGGTGACCCGTCTGTCCAAAGCGGCGGACGCCGCGGTGTTGACCGTCGGATACCGCAAGCTGCCGTCCCATCAGATCGCCGACGCGATCGAGGACGGAATGTGCGGACTCCGCTGGCTGCAGGACCGCGGCTACGACGGGGACCGGGTCGTGGTGGCCGGCGACTCGGCCGGCGGGTACCTCGCCTTCATGACCACCCTCGCCGCCATCCGAACGGGCCTGCTCCGGCCGGCCGGCGTCGCGGCGATCTCGCCGTTCACCGACGCGGACCCCACCCGAAAACTGCGGCACCGCAATGCCCGCCGGTGCTCGATGTTCACCCGCGGTGCGCTCTCGATGTTCGCCCGGTACCTCGGCGAGGTGCGCGTTCCGCAGGGCAACGGCACGTCCGCCCGCCGCGTCGAGTCTCCGGTCGACGCGGACCTCTCCGACTTGCCGCCGGTCGCCATCCATGTGAGCTCCGACGAACTACTGCGTCCCGACGCCGAGCTCATGGCCGAACGGTTGCAATTCAGCGGAGTTCGCTGCGACCTTCACCTGTGGGACGGCCAAATCCACGACTTCCCATTGGCGGCCGACGTATTGCCGGAAGGCCGGCGGGCCATTCGCTATCTCGGCGATTTCATCAAAGAGGTCACCGGGGAAGTGAACTCCGTGCCGTACGGTGTCGCCGCGGCGGGATAGTCGCTATTCAGGGATAGAAGTCTTTGGCGGCCCCGGATCGGGCCGTCATTCGCGTCGTTCGGGTTCCTCGAGATCGTGGTGGGTGAGGACGGTTCCCGCTGTTGCTGTCGCTTGGAAGCTGTCGCATCGAGCGGCATCTCCGTCGCCGTCCCGCGTAACCCGAGGTCGTGCAAGGCGTTGCATTGCTTGGCCTGCAATCGGGCCGGCTGCCGATACAGTGGGTCATCGTGAGCCCACCAGCCCCGCCAGTGCTGACCGTGCGGTACGAGGGATCGGAGCGCACCTTCGCAGCAGGCACCGACGTCGTAATCGGGCGTGATCTTCGCGCGGACGTCCGCGTCGCGCACCCGCTGATCTCCCGGACGCACCTCATCGTGCGATTCGACCAGGGGCGATGGATCGCCATCGACAATGGCAGCCTCAACGGGCTCTACGTCCACAACCGTCGCGTGCCGGTCGTCGACATCCAGGACGGCCTGCGGGTCAACATCGGAAACCCGGACGGACCGGAGCTGACCTTCGAAGTCGGTCGGCACCAGGGTTCGGCCGGGCGGCCGCCCCTCACCACGTCGATACCGATTTATACCGCGGGTACACCGAGCGCCTCCGCGTCCCAGGGCCAGCCGCAACAGGTCGGCACGCCCTGGCCCGGCCAGCCGCAGCAGACGCCGTCGGCCCCGGTACGCCAGCCGATGCATCCGCCGAGCGCGCCCAGGCCGATCCATCCGCCCAGTGCTCCCCAGCCGATCCATCCCCCCAGCGGGCCGCAGCCGTGGCAGCCGACCGGTGCGCACCCGACGGGAGCGCCCAGCGAACCGCAGCAGGCGCCGAAGATCTACCGGGCAGAACCCATGCAGGTGCCGCCCGCGGAGTCCGAGACCGGCCGCGTCGGCGATGCCGCGAACATCGCGACGTCGATGATGAAGATCCTGCGGCCGGGTCGAACCGGGTTGGTGTCGATGCCCGGCGCGGTGAAGATCGGCCGCGCCAACGACAACGACATCGTCATCCCCGAGGTGCTGGCGTCGCGCCACCACGCGACCCTGATCCCCACGCCGCAGGGCACCGAGATTCACGACAACCGCAGCATCAACGGGACTTTCGTCAACGGCGCCCGGGTCGATTCGGCCGTGCTGCACGAGGGTGACGTCGTCACGATCGGCAACATCGACCTCGTTTTCGCCGGGGGCACGCTGGCCCGGCGCGACGAGTCCGCGACCGCGACGCGCACCGGCGGCCTCGACGTGCGCGGGGTGACGTGGACGATCGAGAACAACAAGGTGCTGCTCGATGACATCTCGCTGGGCGCGCAGCCCGGAACGCTGACCGCCGTCATCGGCCCGTCGGGGGCGGGAAAGTCGACGTTCGCCCGATTGGTGGCCGGCTACACGCACCCCACCAAGGGCACGGTGTCCTTCGAGGGCCACAACGTTCACGCGGAATACGCCTCGCTGCGCAGCAGGATCGGGATGGTCCCGCAGGACGACGTGGTGCACGGCCAGCTGACGGTGCAGCAGGCGTTGATGTATGCGGCCGAGCTGCGGCTGCCGCCGGACACCACCAAGGACGACCGCGCGCAGGTGGTCGCCCGGGTACTCGAGGAACTCGAGATGACCCAGCACCTGCACACCCGGGTGGACAAGCTGTCCGGCGGCCAGCGCAAGCGTGCCTCGGTGGCGCTGGAGCTGCTGACCGGGCCGTCGCTGCTGATCCTGGACGAGCCGACATCAGGCCTGGACCCGGCCCTGGATCGCCAGGTGATGACCATGCTGCGGCAGTTGGCCGACGCCGGCCGCGTGGTGCTCGTGGTCACGCACTCGCTGACGTACCTGGACGTCTGCGATCAGGTCCTGCTGCTGGCGCCCGGCGGAAAGACGGCGTTCTGCGGGCCGCCAAGCCAGATCGGTCCGGCGATGGGCACGACGAACTGGGCCGACATCTTCAGCACGGTCGCGGGCGACCCCGACGGCGCCAAGGCCCGCTACCTGGCGCGCACGGGACCGCCCCCGCCGCCACCGCCGGCGGAGAAACCCGCCGAGATCGGCGACCCGTCGCACACCAGCCTGTTCCGGCAGTTCTCCACGATCGCGCGGCGGCAGGTGCGGCTGATCGTGTCCGACCGCGGCTATTTCGTGTTCCTGGCGCTGCTGCCGTTCATCATGGGCTCGCTGTCGATGTCGGTGCCTGGTGATGTGGGCTTCGGCAGACCGAACCCCATGGGCGCCGCGCCCACCGAGCCGGCGCAAATTCTGGTGCTGCTCAACGTTGGCGCGGTCTTCATGGGAACCGCGCTGACGATTCGGGATCTGATCGGGGAGCGGGCGATCTTCCTGCGCGAGCAGGCGGTCGGCTTGTCGACGTCCGCCTACCTACTCGCGAAGGTGTTCGTCTACACCGTCTTCGCGGTCATTCAGTCCGCGATCGTGACCGTCATCGCGATCCTCGGCAAGGGCGGCCCGACGCAGGGTGCGGTGGCGTTGGGCATTCCCAACCTGGAGCTGTTCGTCGACGTCGCGATGACGACCGTCGCCTCGGCGATGCTCGGGCTGGTGCTGTCATCGATTGCCAGGTCGAACGAGCAGATCATGCCGTTGCTGGTCGTCGCGGTGATGTCGCAGCTGGTGTTCTCCGGCGGCATGATTCCGGTCACCGATCGCCTCGGGCTGGACCAAATGTCTTGGGTCACACCGGCGAGATGGGGCTTCGCCGCGTCGGCCTCCACCGTCGACCTGCTCAGCCTGCAGGACAAGGTTCCCCAGACACCGCACGACTCGCATTGGCGTCACACGGCCGGCGCGTGGTGGTTCGACATGGGGATGTTGATATTGCTCTGCGCCGTGTACCTGGGCTTCGTGCGCTGGAAGATTCGCCTCAAGGGCGGCTGACGGCTTTCGGTGTGCTTTGCCTGTGCGCTGTCGCCTTTGGTTGTGCAGTCAGGGCGTTCAGTGTGTACTCGCGGCGGCGAAATCGCGATTTTCCCGCCCTGTCTTCACAGGCAAAGCCTTGCGTTCACACTGAATGCGGTCGCTAAGCGCCTTTTCGCACCGCCTGCTCGGCGGCCGCGCGCATCCGGTCCGACAGTTGGAGCAGGGCATGCTCGCCGACCCCGTTTGGCACCGTGTAGGCGAGTTGCCGTAACTCAAGGGCGCAATCGTGCAACTCCTGGCGGAGGCGTGTCTCAAGGGTGGGCATGGCTTCTTCCTCTACGCGTGGCGGCTGGGGAAATTTTCGCAGTCCGGCCCCTCGTCCGCGATGCGGGCGAAGCGTTTTTACGGGAGTTTGACAGCGTTTTTACAGTACGGGCGTTTCAAATGACGCTGGCGTGAACGCGAAGGTAGTCGGTGATCGCCGCGGCGACCGCGTCGGGCTGTTCGGGGAAGAGGGCATGGCTGGCGCCCTCGATCACCGTGGAAGTAATGCGCTCGCCGTATCGCATACGCAGGTCGGCCCATTCCGCCCGTTGATGAAACGGGTCGAGGGCGGCGATGATCTCGAGCACCGGCGCGTCGCCCGCGCCCCAGTAGTGGTCGAGATTGGCGCCCCGGGCGCAGTCCACCTGCATGGCGAGAGTGTCGGGATACCAGCCGTTCAGCCAGGTCGAAGCGTCATGGCCGGGCGCGAAGAACGCCAGGCGCAGCGCGGCGAGCCGCTCGGCGTCGGGCAGCGAGAGGTCACCGGCGCGCATCGGGGCGGAGTTGATCTCCGGAGCAACGGTTTTACCGGATGCCGCGGCCAGAATCACCGCTGCGACTTTGTCGCGGTGGTGCACCGCGGCAGCGCGGGCCACCATGTTCCCGAAGGCATGGCCGAGGACGACGGCGGGTCGCCTGGCGAGGGCGTCGATTACCGCCGCGATGTCGTTGGCCATGTCCTCGAAGCTCACGCCGCTCATCGGGCCGGCGGAGCGTCCAATGCCGCGAGGTTGTGGTCACAGCACCCGGTATCCGGCGTCGACGAGTGCCGCGGTGAGGGCGTCGAAGTCCTTACCGCCGTCGCGGCCATAAGACGGAATGATGACCACGGCCGGGCCGTGCCCATCGACGTAAGTCTCGATAGAAGCGGCGCCGGCGCTGACGATTTCGCTGCGGCGGCTCATGACCCGTCGGCGTATTCGAACTCGACACGCAGCAACGCGGCCTGACGGACGACGCCGCGCGGCGGCGCGGTGGTGCCTCCGTCAGTCGTGACGAAGGCGACGCGTCCGTGCTCGCCGGGGCCGCGTCCCCACGCGGCGCTGGACGGCCCGACGAGCATTTCGTCGAACGGGTCGCCGGCGACATGGCGGACCTCGCTGCCGTGCCGGGGCGCCAGCGGCACCCGGTCGATGGTGTTGGCGCGATGCCGCGTGACGTAAGCGAATCCGGCGTCCTCGTCGAGGCAGAAGTCGTCGGCGTTGTCGATCGCGGCGACGAACTGCGGCGCCCCGGCCGGATCGAGGGTGGACGAATCAACGGGGACGCGCATGAACACCTTCTGCGCGGTTGAGGTGTAGTACAGGTGGCCGGTCTGCGTGCCGTACCGCACCCCGTTGACCCCCGGTTGCGGCGGCGGGGGCACGCCGCTGTCCGGATCATCGCCCATCGTGTCGTCGGCGAGCCATACCCGGGCCGTCGCGCTGCGGGCGTCATCGGCGAGGTCCACGCGCCAGATCAGTCCGGCAAAGCAGTCCGCGATCGCCAGTACGTTCGGCCCGAGCACGCAACTGCCATTGAGGGCGCGGACGCGGTCGTCGAACGTGAACATGAGCTCCGGCGATACCGGCACGCCGGGCGTCCACCCGTTGAAATCGATTCGGGCCAAATGGGATTCATGGGTGGTGTACCCCTCGGTGAGGCAGACCACGAACACGTCGGGCGCCACCTCCGCGATGCCGGTGCTCGGGTGATCGAAGGTGTGCACCAGAACGGGGTCGGCGACCGCTGCGGGCTCCGTGGGAGGAACCCACCACAGTTCTTTGTGCACGACATCGGTGACGAGAATCGACCCGTCGGCGCGCACCGCGAGGTTTTCCGGGAAGTACCACTGCGGGAAGAAGGCGACGGGCGTCATCGTGACGGCGGGCAGCGGGGGCAGGGCCATGCTTATTGCGCCAACCCCTCTGCATTGGCCGGGACGTCGAAGGCGCTCAGCGTCATGCACACCATGGTGAACCAACCGAGTAGTACCGCGACATCCACGATGCCCGCGTCACCGAGCAACTCCCTGGCACGCCGGTACAGGCCGAGCGGCACGATGCGTGCGGCGACCAACGCCGATGCCAGCTCGTAGATCACCTGCTGGCGCGGGTCGTCGAAAGACGTTGGCAGCCCGGCGATCATCGCTTCGACCCGCCGCGGGTCCAGGCCGCCATCGCGCTCGGCGATGATCTCGTGTTCGTAGTTGGCGTATGCGCTGCGCCAGCGGGCGTTGACCAGGGTGGTCGCGATTTCGATCTCGGCCTTCGTCAACGTCGATTCACGCTGGAAGTAGGCACCGGTAGGCACGATCGTCTTCGACAGGGTGGGGTTGGCGAGCCAAATCTTGTGCGGGCCGGGGACCAGCCCCCGCAGTTCGAGGGTGAAGTCGTAGGCCTCTTTCATCTGCGGCGACATCTCGCCGACCGGCGTCTCGACGAACCGGCCAAATGTGCCGAAATCTGATCTTTCGTTCATCCGATCAGAAGTACCGCGGTGCGGGGCTGTCGAAACAGGGAAACAGGATCGCCGCGTTACGGCTCAGGGGCGCACCGCGACGAAGGTCTCGTTGGGCACGCCGGCGGCCAGCCCGTCGACGTCGAAGGGTTCGCGCAGCCGCGCGTGCAGCTTCGTGGGGTCGAGGAGCAGGCTGATCTCGGCGGTCTGCCGCGCGAACAGGCGTCCGAAAAGCGGGTAGAGCCAACGCATCAACGCCCGTTCGGAGCGGCTGCACCGCGCCGCGCAGTAGCCGACGTGGCCCAGCTCGTCGGTGAGGATCTCGGTGTAAAGCCGGTCGATCCGCGCCGCCACGTCCGGCTCGTCGGCGAACAGCTCGACGCCAACCCGGCGCAATTCGTCAAACATGATGCAGCCCGCCATCTCCCCGGCGCCCACGAACGGGAACCCGATTCGCTCGGGCAGGAAAACTTCCATCTTGACGAATTGCCGCATCACGAACGGCGGCACGACGACCTGGAATGGCAGGCCGAACATGTCCAGCACGTAGCTCAAGAGCCGGGTGTGGTAGTGCTCCTCGAGCGCCAGGTACACGCGCTCGGGGGGCTGGTCCGCACCGCCGATCAGTCCGTACGCGTCGCCCAGGTCCACACCGAATCGCTCCGTCTGGTTCAGTTTCGCAGTGGCCAACAGGAACAGCATCTCGGGGGAGAGCCCCTCCTCGGGTCGGCGGCGGCGCAAGTTTCGCAGGAACACGCGCTGATCGATGGGCCGGCTGGAGCGAACCGGGTCGGCCGCCAGCGACGCGAAAAAATCCTCCCGGCTGGACAGCCGGCGATGCAGCAGATCCGCGTCGCCGTCCCGACGGACGAGAAAGTCCCGATAGCCCTCGATGGCCGTGCTGGTCATGATGCCTCCATTCCGTCGACGATTGTCTTGACGTATCGGTCCAGGAGCGCCACGCGTGACCGGTGCGCCGTTGCCGCGGTGACCAGCAATGCGAACAGCCCGGTCAGGAAGATGACGCCGAGGTCGCCGGCGTCCACGTCCGGCGACACCCGTTGCGCGGCCTGCGCTTCGGCGATCGCGGTGATGACGAACTCGGCCAGCGGGTGCTCGGCCAGCTCGTCCTCGATGGGGCGCGTCGCGGAGAAATGGAGCGCGAGCATGTCCCTGAAGACGACGGGCCCCAGCCGCTCCTCGGCCGCAAGCACCTGGCGCACCAGCGAAGTCAGCATCGACCTCAGGTCGCCGGGCGCGCTGGTCTCGGTGGCCAGCATCGCCACGATCTTGGCCTCTTCGTCGCGTTCCAGCTCGGCCAGCACGTGTTCCTTGGTCGGGAAATGGAAATAGAACGTGCCCCGCGCCACCCCGACCGCCGAAGCGATCGCCGCGACGTCGGTGCCCGCCAATCCCGACCTCCCGATCTCGGCGACGGCGGCGTCGAACAGGCGAGCGCGCGTCTGCAGCCGCTGCGCCTCCCGCGCGCTCACCACATGCGTCGCCGACGGCATACGAGCGAACGTACGCGGTTCATTGACGCGCGTCAATGACGACCGTCAATGAGCGCGAGGAATCTAAAGCCCGGTCAATGGAACGGCTATCTGGCGTTAACCAGCGTGGCTGAGCACACTGAGAGGGCACGTCACCTGATGTGGGCAAAGGGGCCGCGATGGATTTCGAACCGGACGCCGGGCAACGCGCGTGGCTGGCCGAGGTTCGCGAATTCCTCCAGGCGAACGTCACCGCGGAACTGCGGGCCGAACTCGCCGAGCACGACCTGGAGTTCCCCGACGGCGAAGTCGCCCGGTTTCGCCGCAAGATCGGCGACAAGGGCTGGTTCGGGCTCAACTGGCCGCGCGAGTACGGCGGGCTGGGCCTCGGCGCCGTGCACCAGCACCTGCTGATGAGCGAGTTCGAATACTGGGGCGTGCCCGGGCCCGACCTGACCGTCACCTCGGTGGCGCCCATGATCATGCGGCACGGCACCGAGCGGAACAAAACCGAATGGCTGCCACCGATCGCCAGGGGCGAAATGATCTGTGCGGTGGGCTATTCCGAGCCCGACGCGGGCACCGACCTGGCCAGCCTGCGCACCCGCGCCGCCCGCGACGGGCGGGAATGGGTGATCAACGGCACCAAGACCTGGAACAGCGGCGCCCAGCGCGCGACCCACGAGTGGCTGTGCGTGCGCACCGACCCGAATGCCGCTCGCCATCGGGGGATTTCGGTCATCATCGTGCCGATCGACAGCCCGGGCATCGAAATCCGCCCGCTGTACGCGTGGTCGGGCTACCGGACCAACGAGGTGCACTTCCACGACGTGCGCGTCCCGGTCACCAACCTGATCGGCGAGGTCAACCGGGGCTGGACCTACATCACCGGCGCCCTCGACCTCGAGCGCGGCGCGCTGACCAACGCCGGCGATCTGCGCCGCGCCGTCGACGACTTGCACGAACTGGCGCGAAGCGCGCGGCGTGACGGGACGGTGCCCGCGGACGACCCCGCGCTGCGCCGCCGCCTGGCCCGAGCCGAGGCCGACGTGCAGGCGGCAACACTCATGGGTTACGAGGCCGCCTCGATCCTGGACGCCGGCGTCATACCGACCGTGGAGGTCAGCGTCGAGAAGGTCTTCGCCAGCGAATTGCGCCAGCGCATCGCCGAATTGGCGCTCGATCTCCTCGGGCCGGACGGCCTGCTCGCGCATCGCGGCCAGGACGCGCCGCTGGCCGGCAAATTCGAACGGCTCTACCGGGCCGCCCCGTTGATGCGTTTCGGCGGCGGCACCAACGAAGTCCTGCGCGACATCATCGCCCAGCGCGGCCACGGGATGCCCTCGTATGGACGTTAGGCCGACCGCCGAGCGGCGCGAATACGCCGCGACGCTGCGCGCGCTGCTGGCGGCGGAGTGCCCGGTCAGCCTGGTTCGCGGCGTGACCGAACCCGGCGCCGACCGAAGCACCCCGGCCCTGTGGAAAGCGTTGGCCGACGCCGGCGTCTTCGGGCTGGCCATCGACCAGGAACACGGCGGTTCCGGGGGATCGGTCGAAGATCTCGCCGTCTTCTACACCGAGGCGGGGCGCGCGCTGTGCCCGACGACGGCGCACAGCACGATTCAGGCCGCGTTGGCGATCGATCAGCTCGGCCCCCAACGCGCCAAGGCCGAGTGGCTGCCCCGGCTGACGAGCGGCAGCCTTCGCGGCGCCAGCGCGCTGTGGAGCGCCCGCGACGCCTCCGTCATCGCTCCGGTGCTCGGCGCCGAACGCGACTCGCCCGATGGCTGGCGGCTCACCGGCACCGTGGACTACGTCAGCGACGCGGACCTTGCCGACGTCGTCGTGGTGTCGGCCACGGCCGGCGAGCGCACGCTGGTCTTCGTCGCGGACGCGCATGCGAGCGGCCTGACCGTCGAGCCGCTCGCCATGGCCGGCGGGCACCGGGCCTGCACCATGCGCTTCGACGGCGCGGTCGTCGACGCCGACGCGCTGCTGGGTGACGTCGACCGGCCGGGCCTGCGGCGCGTTGCCAACACCGCGGTGGCGCTGGCATCCCTCGACCTGGTTGGGGTCGGGCAGGCCGTTCTGGATCGCACCGTCGAATACACCAAGCTGCGCCACCAATTCGGCCGTCCGATCGCGTCGTTCCAGGCGGCCCAGCACCTGGTCGCCAACATGCACATCGCCTTGGCCGCGGCGCGATTGGCCGCGCACTCCGCGGCCTTCTGGTTGGCCCGCGGTCAGCTGGCCACCCGGCAAACGGGGATCGCGCGCATGCACGCCGCCGCCGCGGCCCGGCTGATAACCCGGGACGCCCACCAATTGCACGGGGGGATGGGCTATGTCACCGAGACCGACCTCCATCTGTGGAGCGAACGGGCGCGACTGGGGTCGACGCTCGGCGGGGGAGCCGACGTCGCCGCGGCCTGGCTGGAGGAGAGCATGAATGACTGAGGACAGCTTGATCGACGCCGAATCGGCGTCGCGCGTCGGCACCATCGCCGCGTCCGCCGCGGGCGAGGTGAACCGGCGCGATTGGCAGCGCTGGGCCGCGGCGGTCGGCGACCACAACCCGTTGTGGTTCGACCCGGAGTACGCCCGGGCCAACGGCTTTCGCGACATCATCTGCCCCCAGCTGTTCCTGCAATACGCCGTCCTGGGTGTCACGCGGCTGGACGGCCTGCGCCCCGACGGATCATCCGGTGCCGCCTCGGGCAGCCTCGCCTTTCCGCGCGCCCCCAAGCGGATGGCCGGCGGCGAGAGCTTCACCTTTCACCTGCCCGCTTACCACCGCGACGAGATCGAGATGGTCCGCACCATCGAATCCATCGTCGAAAAGCAGGGCCGCTCAGGAAGATTCGTGCTGGTCAGCTGGCACACGGTGTACCGCAACCAGCACTCCGAGCTCGTCGCCGAAGCGTCGACGTCGATGATCGCGCGGCCCTAGGAGCGCCATGACCGACCAGGTGTTCTACGAGGACGTCGCGGTGGGCGACCGGATGCCCACGCTGACGGTCACCGTCGACGAAACGCAGCTGTTCTTCTTCAGCGCCGCCACCTACAACGGCCACCGCATCCACTACGACAAGGAGTGGGCCCGCACCGTCGAGGGCTACGACGACGTGCTCGTGCACGGGCCACTGCAGGCGGCACTGCTGGCCCGCGCGATCGGCGACTGGATCGGCGGACGCGGCCGCCTGGTGTCCTTCTCGGTACAGAACCGGGCCGTCGCCTATCCCGGCCAGCCGCTGAGCTTCGGCGGCGAGGTGACGGGCAAGCGCCTCGCCGAGAGCGGCGCGGGTCTGCTGGATCTCGAGATCGCCGGCCGCCGCGACGACACCGTGCTGATGCCCGGAACGGCGACCGTCGAGCTACCCCGACGCGGAACGCCGTCGTGACCGGGCTGCGCGGGGAAGCGGCGATCATCGGGATCGCCGAGCTGCCCGCAGAACGGCGCCCCACCGCGCCGCCACGGTTCACCCTCGACCAGTACGCGTTGTTGGCGAAGCTGGTCATCGAGGACGCCGGCGTCGACCCCGGCTGCGTCAACGGCCTGCTCACCCACGGGGTGGCCGAGTCGGCGATGTTCGCGCCCGCCACCCTGTGCGAATACCTCGGCATGGCACTGGATTTCGGCGAGCGGGTGGATCTCGGGGGAGCCACCTCGGCCGGAATGGTGTGGCGGGCCGCGGCGGCCGTGGAGCTCGGCATCTGCGACGCCGCGCTGGCCGTCGTCCCGGGCTCGGCGTCCCTGCCGCAGTCCCATCGGCGCCCGCCACCCGCGCCGAATTGGTATGGGGCGTCGTCGAACACCTACGGCTCCCCGCAGGCCGAGTTCGAGATCCCGTACGGCAACGTCGGCCAGAACGCCCCCTACGCGCAGATCGCCCAGCGCTACGCGGCCGAGTTCGGCTACGACGCGGCCGCCGTCGCCAAGATCGCTGTCGACCAGCGCGCCAACGCGTGCGCGCACCCGGGCGCGGTGTTCCGCGGAACCCCGATCACGGTGGACGACGTTCTCGCCAGCCCGATGATCGCCGATCCCATTCACATGCTCGAGACCGTGATGCGGGTACACGGGGGAGCCGGGGTCCTGGTCGCCAGCGCCGACATCGCGCGCCGAAGCCGCAACCGACCCGTCTGGATCACGGGCTTCGGTGAGCACATCGCGTTCAAAACCCCGACCTACGCCGACGACCTGCTGGGCACGCCGATCGCGCGCGCCGCCGACAAGGCGTTCGCGATGGCGGGGCTGGACCGGTCCGATGTCGACGTCGCCTCAATCTACGACTGCTACACGATCACGGTGCTGATGAGCCTGGAGGACGCCGGCTTCTGCGCGAAAGGCCAAGGCATGTCCTGGGTTAGCGACCACGATCTGACCTACCGCGGCGACTTCCCCCTCAATACCGCGGGCGGTCAACTGTCCTTCGGTCAGGCCGGGATGGCCGGGGGCATGCACCACGTCGTCGACGGTGCGCGTCAGGTCATGGGCCGGGCCGGCGACGCACAGGTGCCCGGCTGCGACGTCGGGTTCATCACCGGCAACGGCGGGATCATGAGCGAGCAGGTCGCCCTGCTGGTCCGGGGGGACTAGCGTGACCGCCGAATACCCCGTGCCCGAGCCCACGCCGGTCTCCCAACCGTTCTGGGACGGCCTGCGGCAGCACCGAATCGTGGTGCAGTACTCGCCGTCGCTGCACCGCCACGTCTTCTACCCGCGCAGCCTGGCCCCCGGTTCCCTCGCCGACGACCTGGAATGGCGCGAAATCGACGGCGCCGGAACGCTGTACACGTTCACCGTCGCGCGCCGGCCCACCGGCCCGCCCTGGGCCGACGCGGTGCCGCAACTGCCCGCGGTGGTGGCGTGGGACGCCGGCCCACGGGTCAGCACCGAGTTGGTGGACGTCGACCCGGCCGACATCCGAATCGGAATGCGGGTCGCGCCCGTGTTTTACGATCTGCCCGAGAGCGGAATTACCTTGCTGAAATATCGGCCCGCGTGACCGGCGCAGCGGCGGAGGCCACCATGGACGACCCGATCGACGGCGTCGTGCAGGCGATGCTGCGCGAACTGAACGACGGATTCCCGCGCGTCGAGACGATGACCGGAGCCGAAGCCCGCGCCGCGGTCGCCCAACGACGGTTGCCCGTCGAGAACCTCGGCGACGTTCGCGACACCATCGACCACGCGATCCCGGGCCCCGCGGGCGCACTCCCGGTGCGGATCTACCACCCGCACGGCGAGCCGTTCGGCCGGCGCCCCGGGATCGTCTTCTACCACGGCGGCGGATTCGTGTTGTGCGACATCGAATCCCACGACGGCTTCTGTCGCGCCCTGGCCCGCGGCAGCCAAGCCGTCGTCGTGTCCGTCGGCTACCGCCTGGCCCCCGAACACCCCGCACCCGCGGCCGCGCTCGATGCCTTCGCCGCGTACCGCTGGGTGACGGAACACGCCGCCGGGCTCGGCATCGACCCCGCGCGGACGGCGGTCGCCGGCGACAGCGCCGGCGGCAATCTCGCGGCCGTCACCGCGATCCTCTGTCGCGAACGAGGAGTCTCCCCGCCGGCCGCCCAGCTCTTGCTCTACCCGGCCATCGACCCCTCGTTCGACACCGACAGCTACCACCGCTACGGCACCGGATACTTCAACACCCGCGCCGCGATGCAATGGTATTGGCGGCAATACCTCGGCGCCGACAGGCTCGTCGACCCGCCCTACCTGGTGGCGCCCGCCCGAGTGGATTCTCATGCGAACCTGCCCCCCGCGGTGATCGCGACCGCCGGGCTGGATCCGCTGCACAGCGAGGGATGCCACTACGCGCACTGCCTGCGCAGCGACGGGGTACCCGTCGTGCACCGTGATTTCCCGGGATTGTTCCACGGGTTCATGACCATTCAATCCTTTCCGCCGGCGGCCTCGGCGCGCGAGATGATATGCGGCGACCTGCGCGGGCTCCTCGCGCCGACGCGTTGCGAGGCGACATGACCGATACGGACGTCATCGTCATCGGCGCGGGGTTCGCGGGACTGTATGCCGTGCACCGGGCGGCCTCGGCCGGGCTGGCGGTGATCGGCATCGAGGCGGCTCCCGACGTGGGCGGCACCTGGTACTGGAATCGCTACCCGGGCGCGCGGTGCGACGTCGAAAGCGTCGACTACTCATACTCATTCGACGAGGAACTGCAGCGGAGCTGGACCTGGACAGAACGCTTCGCCGCGCAGCCCGAGATCCTGGCCTATCTCCGCCACGTCGCCGACCGGTTCGACCTGCGCCGCCACTACCGGTTCGGCGTCGACGTCGTCGGCGCCGACTTCGACGAGGGCGAGGGGCGCTGGCACGTGCGCACCTCCGGCGGCCACGAGCACGCCGCGCGTTATCTGTTGTGCGCGACGGGCTGCCTGTCGGCGGTGAACCGCCCCGACATTCCCGGCATCGACGACTTCGCCGGCGAGGTGTACTTCACGGCGGAGTGGCCCGGTGAGGATCCGGACCTGCGCGGCAAGCGGGTGGGGCTGATCGGCACGGGTTCGTCTGGCATTCAAGCGGTTCCGCTCATCGCCGCCGAGGCCGAGCGGCTGGTGGTGTTCCAGCGCTCGGCGAACTACAGCATCCCGATGCCCAACCGCCCATGGTCGCCTGAGGAACAGCAACATATCCGGGAGGAGTATCCGGAGCGCCGCCGGCTTTCGGCGTACGCGTCGGCGGGTACGCCGCACGGCACCTACCACAAGAAAGCGGTCGACACCGAACCGCACGAGCGCGTCGACGCCCTGTGGCGGCGCTGGCGCGAGGGCGGCGTGCTGTTCGCCAAGACCTTCCCCGACCAGAACAGCGACCCGGCGGCCAACGACATCGCAAGGGAATTCGCGGAGGAACGCATCCGCGAAATCGTGCACGATCCCGTCGTCGCGGCCGATCTCATCCCGGTCGACCACCCGATCGGGACCAAGCGGATCTGTACCGACGCGGGCTATTACGCGACGTTCAACCGCGACAACGTCCGGCTGGTGAACCTGCGCCGCGAGCCCATCGACGCCATCACCGTTGAGGGCGTGCGAACCAGCGACGCGACCTACCCGTGCGACGTGCTGGTCTTCGCGACCGGTTTCGACGCACTGACCGGCGCGCTGACGCGGATCGACCCGAGCGGGCCCGGCGGCGTGCGACTTCGCGAAGTCTGGGCCGACGGCCCGCTGACGTTTCTCGGCCTGATGGTGCCCGGCCTGCCAAACCTGTTCACCATCAGCGGGCCCGGCAGCCCGTCGGTGCTGGCCAACATGGTGCTGCACGCCGAGGTGCAGATCGACTGGGTGATCGAACTGATGCTGACCGCCCGCCGACTCGGCCTGAGCGAGGTGGAACCGCGCCGCGACGCCGCCGAGGGCTGGACCCATCACGTGGCACAGGCCGCCGACCAGACGCTGTTCCCCAAGGCCGCATCGTCGTGGTACCTGGGCGCCAACATCGAAGGCAAGAAGCGCGTATTCATGCCCTACGCAGGGGGATTCGGCAACTACCGCCGCCACTGCGACGCGGTGGCCGCGCACAACTACGCTGGGTTGGTGCTGACCACGCGATGACCGAGACCGTGCAGCAGCTGCTACGCCAGCGCCGCAACGACGACACTGTCGCCGTCGCCCACGGCGACCGGACGTGGACCTGGCGGCAACACCTGGCCGAGGCCGAGGCCGAGGCGGCCGCGCTGATCGGCCTCGCCGACCCGGCCCGTCCACTGCACGTCGGCGCGCTGCTCACCAACTCCCCGGCGATGCTGCGCGCCATGGCCGCCGCCGCGCTGGGCGGCTACGTGTTGTGCGGAATCAACACCACCCGGCGCGGGGCAGGGCTCCTCGCCGACATCCGCCGATCCGATTGCCAGATCCTGCTCGTCGACGGCGAGCACCTGCCCCTGCTGGAAGGCCTGGCGCTCAACGGGATTCAGGTCATCGACGTGGCCTCGACACGCTACGCCGACGCGGCGGCCGCGGCCCCGGCCCTCGTTCCGCACCGCGAGGTCACCGCCGCGGACACCCTGATGATGATCTTCACCTCCGGCACCAGCGGCGACCCCAAGGCCGTGCGATTCGCGCACGGCATGGCGATCATGTGCGCGACGAGCCTGATCTGGCAGTACGACGTCACCGCCGAGGACGTCTGCTACCTGGCCATGCCGCTGTTCCACTCCAACGGGATCGCCGCCGGATGGGCGGTCGCCATCGGCAGCGGCGCCACGATGGTGCCGGCCAAGTTCTCGCCGTCACGCTTCATCGACGACGTGCGCCGCTACCAGGTGACCTACCTGAACTACGTCGGCAAGCCGCTGGCGCTGATCCTTGCCACGCCCGAACGTCCCGACGACGACGACACCCCGCTGCGGATCGCGTTCGGCAACGAGGCGACCGATCGCGACATCGACGAATTCGCACGGCGTTTCGGATGCCGGGTCATCGACAGCTTCGGCTCCAGCGAGTTCGCGGTGATCGTGGTGCGCGAGGACGGCGCCCCGCGCGGCTCTATCGGCAAGCCCTACCCGGGGGTCAGCATCTACAACCCGCGGACCCTGACCGAGTGCGCGGTCGCGGAGTTCGACGAGCACGGCGCGCTGACCAACTTCGACGACGCCGTCGGCGAACTCGTCAACACCCAGGGTGCCGGACCGTTCACCGGCTACTACAACGATCCCGCCGCGACGGCCGAGCGCATTAGGCACGGCATGTACTGGTCGGGCGATCTGGCCTACCGCGACGCCGACGGCTGGATCTATCTGGCCGGGCGCACCGCGGACTGGATGCGGGTGGACGGCGAAAACCTGGCGGCGGCGCCCATCGAGCGGATCCTGGAACGGCTGCCGCAGGTCGGCCAGGTCGCGGTTTACGCGGTGCCCGACGAGCGGGTCGGCGACCAGGTGATGGCCGCCCTGGTGCTGCGTAACGAAACCCCGTTGGAGCCGGCAGATTTCGAGAAGTTCCTCGCCTCGCAACCCGACCTGTCGCCCAAGGCGTGGCCGCGCTACGTGCGGATCAACTACGACCTGCCCGCTACCGCGACCAACAAGATCCTCAAACGGGAGCTGATCGCCGCCGGCATCACCGCGCAGGGCGGGGTGCTGTGGACACGCGACGCGCGCGGCACCACCTAAAGCGTGACGCCGTGACTCACCCGGCCTCGGCGGGCGTCGGCGCCACGCCGAAGCGTGCCAACACCAGCGTTCCGCACACGGCCACAACGAATCCCGCGATCACCCGCCGGCCGAGGCCGTCGCGGGCGGCCGGCGTCGAAATATTGCGGCTCATGTCGGGGAACTCGCTTGCACTTCGGGCGCAATCTGGCTGAACTGTTCGGTGGCTGCAAAGGCGGGCTTCCACCATTTCGCCAGGGCCAAAAGCTCGGTGACCTCCTCGTCGAGGGTGGTCGCCCGGGAGCGCAGGATCGTTGCCACGTCGGGGGATCCGGGCGTGGCGCCTGCGGTCTTGGCTCTGGCGGCGTGAGCTAGTTGTAAGGTTTGCGACGCCGCGTCGTGTTCGGCGGTTGGCACGGAGTTTGCCCGGAGGAACCGGGCCAGCTCGTGCGGCGCTATGTCGCGGAAATAGGGGCGCAGGTGCAGGATCGCGTCGCGGATTTCGATAATGGTTTGGTGTAGCTGCAGGGTGGTTTTTTGAAATCGATAATTCTCGTGGTCGAGGTTGAAACTGCTTTCCGGGACCACCGTTGTCAAGCTTGCCCTTAAGGCGGCCAAGTTGTTCCAGGAGCGGCTGGTGGGATCCAGTCCGAGGTAACGCAGCACTCGCGCTACGAGCGGAACAGCTCCGAAGCCATACACGATGACTGCCATCCAAAAGGCCTCAAAGCCGTGCAACCACAGCCGGAACCTCAGGGTGTCGGTCCAGCCGAGCTGATCGGTCGCGGCCGAGACCAGCGCTTCTAGGCAGGCTGCTGCGGTCAGCACACCGACCAGTAGCCCGCCGACGGCGAGGAAGAGGTCACGTTTCTGGGTGCTCTTTCGCAGCTCAGCTGCGAACATCCAAATAGCCCGAGCCGCCAGAAGGAGAATCATGGCCGTATAGAAGCTGCAGGCCAGGACTCCGTCCCAGCCGCCGGCGACTTCAAGGGATTGACCGGCAACGCGGGCACGGGTGGCCGCGGCCAGGTATGCCACGCATAATATGACCGCGGCCAGGCGGTAATAGCGGTGACCACGGCGCGTTTCGACCGGTGAGAGCCGAGTCCACAGCATCGTGAAGCCAATGAATTCGGTGGCGGCGAAAATCATTGCCGCGGAAGATAATTGCTGGGCGGTGATGACAGTCAGCAGGGCCCATTTGGACAGCATGACTTCTACATCATGCTCACGCAGGAGCTGGATCAGCATGATCCAGGCCATCAGATTGCTGTAGTACCTCTCGTAGAGGTTGGTCCTGCACCAGCGGAAGCGCGCGGCGAGAAGCACCGCCATGGCGATGATCACGGGCCAGGCGATGAAGCCTGGGACGGTGGAGGTCATCGCCGATGGAAGAAGGCGCTACGCATCATCATCGACGAGCGTTCGTTGGCTTCGGCGGCGGCGATCATCAGCAGCGAAGCGAACATTTCGGCATCACGTTCCTGCTCGCTGCCGCCATTGCTGCGTCCGAGCACCGCGTGCACGGTTTGAGGATCGATATCGGGCAAGACCTGGCGGCACAGGTCGTGTTCGCGCCCCTTGTCTGGGCCGAAAGCAGGGCTTCGGTTGTGACCCAGGAGCATGTGCCCGATCTCGTGGCCCACGATCTGGTCGATGTGGTAGTCGGTGGTCCCGATCTCGTGCAGGATCAGGTCGTCGTTGTCGCGAGCCAGCCACAGTCCGCATGGACTGTCGGCCAGAGCGGCGGTGTCGGTCGGAATCAATCTGATTGGGCGGCCGCGCATTTCAGCCAGATTGCGGATGAAGACATCCCTGTCCCAGGGGACCGGGATCGGCTGGCGGCGTGCCAGCGCCAAGATGTCACCATTCGAAAGTGTCATTTACGCCTCCCCCTCACCGCCGGCTGGGTGCGCGATCGGCGGAAGCCGCTCAAGCTCGCGAACGCGGTCAAGGATCAGGGCCACACTGTTGAGTGCCTGCGGAGTGAGGCCGCTCGCACGCATGGCCAAGTCCCGTACGCCGTTATCACGCAACGCTTGCAGAAGATTGAGTTGGGCATCGATCTGCGCGTCCGGATCGCGATCAATGAGATAGCTGGCCGGTACCCCGAAAAACTCGGCGATGGCGCGCAAATGCTGGACCGTTGGGTTGTCCTTGACTCCGCTTCTCAGCTGCCAGAGGTATGCCGGGCTGATCGAGACACCGGTTTGGCTGGTGATCGCCGCCGCGGCGGCAGCGTTCGACAGCGGCGGCGTGTCTGGCCGACGCATGATCTCGAAGAGCTTGTTGAGGCGGGCCGCCAGGTCGCCCTTCTCGACGCCCTCAGCGTCCCCGTGGCCGCCCATGTGTACTCCCGTTTATTATGACCGCTATCGGCATGTACTCACGTTACTTAACTGGGGATGGTAGGTCGGGCGATACCGGGTGACAAACTTTGGAAGGACATTACATGCTGCACCGGATCGCGCTGTTGGCTATCGCCGCGCCACGGCGGGTCCTCGCCGTTGCCTTGCTGATCCTCATCGGGGCATCGGCCTTCGGCGCCCCGGTCGCTCCGCGCCTGTCGGTAGGCGGCTTCCGGGATCCGAGCTCGGAGTCGGCCCACGCCAGCGGGCTGTTAACCGACAAGTTCGGTCAAAGCGATCAGCAGCTGGTGTTTGTGGTGACCGCGCCCGGAGGTGCCGCCAGCGATCAAGCTCGTCGGGTCGGCACCAATATCGGCGAACAGCTGCTGCGGTCTTCGTACGTGCTGAACGTGTCCTCGGCGTGGACCGCTGCACCGGAGATCGCGGCCGGTCTGGTTAGCAAGGACGGCAAGTCTGGCTTGATCGTGGCCAACCTCAAAGGCGGGGAAGACAACGCGCCGAAATACGCCAAGGCGCTGTCCGATCAAATCGGGGGCGACCGCGACGGAGTCGCCGTGCGCGCTGGGGGAATGGCGATGGTCTACGCGCAGGTTAACGATCAAACCCAGCGCGACCTGGTGTTGATGGAATTGATCGCGATCCCGTTGAGCTTCCTTGCACTGGTGTGGGTGTTCGGTGGCGTGCTCGCGGCGGCGCTGCCCGTTGCCGTGGGGCTGATCGCCATCGTCGGTTCCATGTCGATACTGCGACTACTGACTTTCGCCACGGACGTCTCGATTTTGGCGCTCAACCTCAGCACCGCGCTTGGCCTGGCGCTGGCCATCGACTACACGCTGTTGATCATCAGCCGCTACCGCGACGAGCTGGCCGAAGGAGCCCCTCCCAACGACGCACTGATCCGGACGATGGCCACGGCCGGGCGAACCGTGCTCTTCTCCGCAACCACGGTCGCGCTGTCGATGGCCGTGATGCTGTTGTTCCCCATGTACTTCTTGAGATCGTTCGCCTATGCCGGAGTTGCAACCGTCGCATTCGCGGGTCTCGCGGCGATCATGGTGACCCCGGCAGCCATTGTCGCACTGGGGCCCCGGCTGGACTCCCTGGATGTTCGCCGGCTGGCACGTCGGGTGCTGCATCGACCTGATCCGCTGCCCAGGCGACCAGAACAGCTGTTCTGGTACCGATCAACCAAGCTGGTGATGCGCCGAGCGATGCCCATCGGTGTGGCCGCGCTCGCCGTGCTGCTGCTGCTGGGATTCCCATTCCTGCACGTGAAGTGGGGCTATTCCGACGACCGCCTGTTGCCGCGATCTGCGTCCGCCCATCAGGTGGGCGACCAGCTCCGCAGCGGTTTCGCCAACGATTCCGCGCCGGCGATACAGGTCGTCATCCCCAACGCGCGCGACCTGGGTCCTTCCGACCTTGACGGCTACGCTGCCGATCTGTCTCGGGTGCCCGACGTGTCCGCGGTAGCCGCTCCGGCCGGTACCTTCATCGATGGGCACGATGTTGGGCCACCGGCGGCCGCGACTGGGATCGCCGGCGGCAGTGCATTTTTGACCGTCGCCAGTTCCGCGCCGCTGAATTCGTCGGCCTCCGACACCCAACTCGACCGGTTACACAAGATGCCGGGCCCCGGTGGCCGGTCAGTCCAGCTCGCCGGCCTCGCGCAAGCCGACCGCGACAGCGTCGAAGCCATCACCTCGCGCCTGCCGCTGGCGGTCGGATTTATCGCTGTCGTCACCTTCGTACTGCTGTTTTTGCTTACCGGTAGCGTGGTGCTGCCACTTAAGGCGTTGATCCTCAACGTGTTATCGCTGACGGCGACGTTCGGTGCCTTGGTATGGATATTCCAAGAGGGCCATCTCGACGCCCTGGGGACCACGTCTACCGGAACGTTGATCGCCAACACGGCGGTACTGATGTTCTGCATCGCGTTCGGCCTATCCATGGACTATGAGGTGTTCCTGGTGTCACGGATTCGCGAGTACTGGCTGGCATCGGCCCGTAGCAGCGACGCCAACGACGTGTGCGTGGCGTTGGGCGTGGCCCGTACCGGGCGCGTGATCACCGCCGCCGCGCTGGTCATGTCAATCTCGTTTGCCGCGCTGGCCGCCTCGCAGGTGTCGTTCATGAGGATGTTCGGGCTCGGACTGACCCTGGCCATACTCATGGACGCGACCGTGATACGCACCGTACTGCTGCCGGTCTTCATGCACGTGCTGGGCCGCGCCAACTGGTGGACCCCCAAACCGCTAGCCTGGCTGCACCACCGGATCGGCATCAGCGAATCCGCCAGCCACGCCAGGCACGTGGCGCCTGTTTACCTGGCCGAGGATGAATAACAGGAGCCGGTCTGTAACGCGCCGCACGAAACCCGACGCGCGTCGTCGGCGCCCTGGACTCAGTCGTCACTCAGGGGCGCTATATCGCCTGCAGCAGAATAGATTCCGCGGCCAGAGCGAAATGACTCAACCGGACTCGGCGGGCGTCGGTGCCTCGCCGAAGCGCGCCAACACCAGCGTTCCGCACACGGCCACAACGAATCCCGCGATCACCAGCCAGCCGAGGCCGTCGCGGGCGGAGTCACCCAGCCAGACGACGCCCACGATCGCGGGGGCGATCGTCTCGCCGACGACCATGGCCGCCACCGTCGTCGTCACCGAACCTCGGTGCAAGGCCGAGGTCAGCAGGAGAAATCCCGCGACCCCGCCGCCGGCGCCCGCATAGAGGGCCGGCTGGGTGTAGAAGCCGGGCTTGGTCGGGTCGACGACGTCCATCAGGCGCACCGCGATTTCGACGACGCCGAATCCGCTTCCCGCGCAAAGGCCCAGCGCAAACCCTCGGGCGCGATCGTGCAACCGGCCCGCAGCGGCACCGATGAGAAATATCGCGGCGACCACACCGATCAGCGCCCAGCCGAGTGCGGCCGGGGCGCGGCGAAAGTGCCCGGGGCCCGCCGCGCACGCGAGCACGACGAGGCTCACGCAGACGACCGCGACGGCCGTCCATTCCGTCGCGGACAGCCGCGCCGACAACACCCACGCTGAAACGATGCCGGTGACCGCGATGGACGCGGCGAGCGCCGCCGCGACGACGTAGATCGGCACCAATCGCAGCGCCATCACCTGAAGGAGAAACCCGAGGATGTCAAGGCCGATGCCGGCGAGATAGCGCCACTGCCGGACGGCCCGCATCAGCAGCACCGCGTCGACACCCGACTTGCTGGCCGGTTCGACCGATCGTGTGGCGACCGCCTGCAATACCGTGGCGGTGCCGTAGCACACCGAGCAACCCAGCGCGAGCAGGAACCCGATGAGCACAGAATGACAATACGAGACGAAGGGATTCTTCGATGATTGGCGTCGAGGGCAAAGTTGTAGCAATCGCCGGTGCAAGCAGCGGGATAGGGGAGGCAACTGCGCGTCTGCTCGCCGAGCGCGGCGCCAGCGTTGTCCTCGGTGCGCGCCGTGTCGAGCGCCTCGAGGAGATCGCGCGCGAGATTCGCGAGGGTGGGGGAGCCGTCGTCATTCGCCAGACCGATGTGACGCGCCGCGAGGACCTCGGCCAGCTGGTCGCGACGGCGTGCGGTGAATTCGGTTCCCTCGACGTACTGGTGAGCAACGCCGGGATCAGCAAGATCGGGCCGGTGTCGGACCTCGACGTCGATGGGTGGTCGGCGATGATCGACGTCAATCTGCGCGGGGTGCTGCACGGCATCGCCGCGGCGCTACCCGTTTTCCGCCGACAGGGCCGCGGCCACTTCGTGACGACCGTATCCACCGCCGGGCTGAAGATCGTCCCCACCATGGCCGTGTATGCGGCTACGAAGAACGCCGTACGTACCGTCATGGAAGGCCTGCGCCAAGAGTCGACCGATGGCGTCATCCGAACCACTTCGATATCACCGGGATTCGTCGACACCGAGCTCGACGGTTCGATCGACGATGCGGCCCTGCGTGACCAGATCCGGAGCACCATGAGCGACTTCGGTTTGTCGCCCGCGGCGGTGGCGCGCGCCGTGGCATTCGCGATCGAGCAGCCCCACGAGGTCGAGATTGGTGAGATCGCCATCCGCCCCACCGTCCAGGGTTAGCGGCGCAAGGCAGTCCTTCGATCAGCGAGCTTCCCGGGCGCGCGCGACGAGCTGCGTGAGTCGTTCGCGCCCGCGGGGGGTGAGTCCGAGGTCGCGCGTGTCCGACCAAGTTTCGACCTCCGCCGACGTCTCGTCGCACCACTGAACGAGGAGCAGCAGGAATTCTCCATAGAGCGCCACCACGCGTTCGGTGAGGTGGAGTCGCTGCGGGAATGGCCCTCCCGTGCTGAGTAATTCCTCGCCGAGCTGCAGGGCAGCGATGCGCAGTTCGCGCGCCTGCTGCCCTGTGGCCTCCAACGCGGCGCGCAGGTCGGCGACCGTTCCCTGGTCGGCTAGCAAGAGGCGCAGCAAAGCCTCGACCTCGATCGTGGGTGGGGCCGGTTCAGTGCCGAGCCATTCCTTCAGGGCAGCACGACCCCGCCGGGTGATTGTGTAGCGAGTGGCATGCCGACGTCGGCCCTCAACCGTTTCTGCTTCAGCGTGACCACGCTCCACGAGCCGCTTGAGCTCTGCGTACAGGTGCGCTTCCGATCGCGGCCAGAAGTAGTGAAGGCTGCGCCGCGCCTGCGCGACGAGCTCGTACGCTGTCCATGGTTGCAGGGCGAGCAGACCCAGAAGCGCAAACGAGGTAGCGGTCGGGCGAGAAGCCATTCGTTGACAATACTCAAATCTGGAGTAAAGTCCACTCCACACTGGAGTATGGGTGGTTGGAATGAACGACACCGAATACGTCGCACTCGTCGACACCACGCGGCACGAGCTCCGAGATCGGATTGAAGCCGCGCGCAACCGCTTTGACCGGCTTGCCCGGACCGCCGATCCGCTGGCGCGCCCGCCCGGTTCCCGCTGGAACGTTCAGCAAACTGTGGCGCACGTACTTACCGTCGCTCATCGCTACCGGGAACTCGCGCACGGCCGAGAGCCTCGCCGCGGCGCGACCGCTGGCGAGTTACGCGCGGTCAATCAGGCGGAGCTTGAAGTCGCGCTGGCGCCGATGCACGAATTGGCTGACCAGATTCAAGCGCTCGCGCCAGAAATCGACGGCTACTTTGACATGCTCGCCGACAGCAGGGCGACGGTTCAGTTTCACACCGGTGTGGTCGTCGACGACATCACGGCGCAAACGAATTGGCTGGGCGAGCTGCTGTTGCACGGATACGACATCGCCCGAGGCGTCAAGGCGCCCTGGGAACTCTGCGAGCGAGACATGCTGTTGGTATCTCGCGGCATGGTGCAGATCGGCGCGGGATACCCACTGCGCGAGGGGGTTTCGCCCGACGTCGACCTGAGTGTGGCATTCGAACTCGCTGGAGCGCGGCCATACCTGGCTCACATCCACTGCGGCACCGCGGAGTTTCGTCCGCGCCGCCCCAACGATCGCCCCGACGCGGTGTTACGGACGCCGGCATCAACCTTCGCGCTGATGCTCTACCAACGCATCGGGCCGTTCACCGCCGTCCGCCGAGGACTACGAATCGTCGGCGGACGCAAGCCCTGGCGAGCGCTCAAGCTGCAGTCCTGCTTCGAGCGACCCTGAGCGGCAATAGGAGGCAAGGAACATGGCGGAACACATCGCTCAGGCATCAGTGCGCGAAACGTATGAGCTTTATCTGAAAGTGATGCGCCACATCGGTCACTACCGTTGGTTCGCGCTGTTCATGAAGCAAGTCGGCTCAAGGGCAGACCGCGCGCTGATCCGAGCAAGCCGCGGCCGCCTGTCGATGAGCGGCCCGCAGCTACCGACGATGCTGCTCACCACGACCGGCCGGAAAACCGGCAAGGACCGGACAGTTCCGCTCCACTACGTGCGCGACGGACGAAACTTGGTTGCCGTATGCGAAAACTTCGGGCTCAACGCGACGTCGAGCTGGCCACACAATCTGCGCGCGAACCCAAGAGCGCGGATTGAGATCGGCGGCGCGGCCGCTGGATATGTCGGCCGACCCGCCACAGAAGATGAAATCGTCCGCAACATACCGAGGCTCGTCGACATGTGGCCTGCTCATGACTCCTATATGAGGCGAAGCGGCACACGCCATGTGGTCGTCTTCGAGCCGGTGGATGCGGACTGAGCCCCTCACATCTGCGAGAGGATGTGGGCGAGCTTGGCGGTGTACTCCGCCTCGGAGATCGCGCCGGCGGCGCGCAGCGCCTCCAGTTCCCTGAAGCGCTCGGGAACCGGCACCGGAGGGTCCGGATACGAGGGCGCCGTCGGGTGCGCGGACTGCCCCGTGTCCCCGACGCCCCATCCCGAGCCGAGGTTGACGAGCCGGAGCGCGAAGAGAACACCACCCGCGGTGATCGGCAGCCCGAGGTAGAGCATCCACCCCAGCGGCACGCCCGCGCGGCTCAGAGCGAAGTAGCGCGAGACCAGCAGCAGGGCGATCAGCGCGCCGGACAACAGGACTGCGGCCTTGGTCTTCATGCGGCAAGTGGAAACCGGGCGGGTGGCTACCGATCCCAACTGCGGCAAAGGTAATCCAGCACCAGGGCGGTGACGACGCCGTAGCCGAAGTGCGGAACCAAATCGCTGATCCAGCCGACGACGCCCCAGGTTCGCGGGTCGGTCACGCCGAGCACGGTCATCGGCCCGTTGGTGCCGACCAGCGCGATCGCCGTCGCGACCAGCGTGGCGACCACGAGGTTCGGGCGCCAGCCCAGCGCGTAGGCCAGCCCGAGGATCAGGCCCATCCCGATCCCCGCGGCATACCCGGTCAGCGCACCCAGGCCGAGCAGCCGGTTGGCCAGGACGTCACCGGATCCCGGCACCGTCAGGCCGAACAGCTTCGCCATCGCCTCGACGGTCCGTTCGGGCGTGGAGCTCGTCGGCCGGCCGCGCACCGCGATGTCCAGATAGGTGATCACGTTCAGCGCGGTGGTACCGGCGGCCCCCGCGGCGGCGCCGCTCAGCAGCCCCGGCCACAAGCGGGAAGCCCGTGGGTATTTCATCGTGCCGCCGCCCTCCGCTTGTCGCGATGCGCATCTTCTGAAAAGAAACTACAGTTGACTGCCATGACGAACCGCATGCGCCGTACGGCGGCCGCGCTCTGTGGTGGCGCCGCTGTCGTGCTTGCGGTCGGGCTGGGCGTCGCCGGCGCTGGTGAGTCGCCGAGCGTCGCGATGCCTCAGTCCTCGAGTGTCGCGCCGGCGCCCGGCGATGGGGGCGGAGCGATACCGGTGCAGCCCGTCGGCGGCGGCGCCTGCATCATCGGCCTGAACTGTGGCTGCATTCCGCACCGCACCTGCCCCACGCCGCACCCGCATCCGGGGACGGCGGGCGCCAACCAACACGACGCTCCGCCCCCGCAAAATCCGTAGCAGCCGGGTTTCCTGACCAGAACGCGAGCGGCTTTCCTATCATTTGCGAATGAGCGCAGGTGGGCTGGATACCGTGGGCTCGCCGGCATTCACCGACGGGGACTCGACCCTGTTTCGCGCCGCCGGCTGGTGGTCCGATTCGACGCTGTCGGACGCGGTGCGCCAGAACGCCCGGGCGGCACCGGACCGTCCCGCCTACGTCGACCATCCCGGGAAGTCGCTGTCATGGCGCGAATTCGACCGTGCCGCAATGAAATTGGCCGAGCTGCTGACCGGTGTTGGTGTGGCGCGCGGTGACCGGGTCGCAGTGTGGCACGGCGACTCCGCCGCCATCCACGTGCTGTTCGTCGCGATCGAACGGTGCGGTGCCGTCGTGGTCGGCATCGGCGCGCGCGCCGGGACCCGCGAGGTCGCCGCGATCCTGCGCAACGCGCGGCCGAAGATCCTGGTCAGCGATGCCCAGCGCGCCGACGCCGCGGCGGGCGTGGCCGGCGAATCCGCGGTGTCCGCGCTGGTCCTGCACGGTGACCCGGGCGCGCTGCGGCTGAACGTCGACGCGCAGTCCAGGGCAGTGGCGGCGGAGGCGCAACTCGGTCCCGACGACGTCTTTCTGATCAACTCCACCTCCGGGACCACCGGCCTGCCCAAATGCGTCGTGCACACGCAAAACCGGTGGCACTACTTTCACCAGAAGGCCGTCGCCAACGGGTTGCTGACACCGGACGACGTCTTCTTGCCGGTGATACCGACGCCGTTCGGGTTTGGACTATGGACCAGCCACACGACGCCGATCTACCTCGGCGCCACCGCGGTGATCCTGCCGCGGTTCACCGCGTCCGCGGCGTGCGAGGCGATCGCCCGCCACCGGGTCACCGTGCTGTGTTGTGTCAGCACGCAGCTGACGATGCTGATGGCGGACCCGGCATCTCGCGATCACGACCTGAGTTCGCTGCGGGTCGTTTTCGCCGGCGGCGAGGCGCTGCCCTACCGGCCCGCCGCGGAGTTCGAGGACCTCACCGGCGCGAAGATCCTGCAGTTTTACGGCTCGAACGAGACCGGGATGCTGAGCGCGACCACGGTCGACGACCCCCGGGAACGCCGGCTGCGCACCGGCGGCCGGATCGTCCCGGAGATGGCGGTTCGGCTCTTCGACGGCGACCGCGACGTCACCGCGACGGGGCGCGGGCAACCCGCATGCCGGGGCCCGGCGACGAGCCTGGGCTACCTGGGCGGGACCGACCACGACAAGCTGTTCACCGCCGACGGGTGGATGCGCATGGGCGACATCTGCGAGATCGACGCGGACGGCTATCTGAGCGTCACCGGCCGGACGTCCGATTTCATCGTGCGCGGCGGGAAGAACATCAGCGCGAGCCAGGTCGAGGACGCCGCCACCACCCACCCCGCGATCGCGGTAGCCGCTGCGGTCGCGATGCCCGACCCGGTGTTCGGTGAAAAGGTTTGCCTTTACGCCGAACTCGTCGAATCGCGGGCCGTCGATCTGCCGGAGCTCGTCGAGCACCTGCTGGCGCTGGGCGTCTCCAAGGAGCTGCTGCCCGAACGGCTCATCGTGGTCGACGAGCTGCCCCGATCGTCAGGCGGCAAGATTGCCAAAGGCCAGCTCCGCGAGGATATTCGAATCAGGACGGAGGCGGATCATGAACGCTCCTAATGCACGTCGAGGTGGTGTCGAGGTGTGGGCGCCGTCGGTGGTGCCCCCGATCGGCGTCGATCTGTCCAACGAGCAGGCGCTCGCCGTGGCCTTCCGTCACCTCGCCGGCATCGGCTTCGCGGAGAACATGGCCGGACACATCACCTGGCAGCTCGACGGCCAGACGGACATGTTCGTCAATCCGTGGGGACTGTGGTGGCAGGAGCTCACCGCATCGGACATCTGCGTGGTGGACAGCGAGGCGCGGGTGGTTCGCGGTCGATGGGATGTCACTCCGGCCATCCACATCCACACCGAACTGCACCGCGTGCGTGACGACGCGCGGGTCGTCATCCACAATCACCCCTACTACGTGTGTGTGCTCGCCGCGTTGGGCAGGCTCCCCGAACTCGTCCACCAAACCGGTTCGCTCTACCTCGACGACCTGTGCCTGGTCGACACGTACGACGGGGAAGTCGACAGCCCCGCGCGCGCCGCGGATCTCGCCGCGCGCATCGGGGGCGCCAACCTCACGATCCTGGCCAACCACGGCGTCATCGCGACGGGTCGCAATCTGCCGGAAGCCGTGTACCGGGCGGCGTCGATCGAACGGGTCTGCAAGCTGGCCTACGACGTCATGCTCACCGGCCGGGAGCCGGTGAAGATGACCTGGTCGGACATGGCGGGCATGCAGCGGTCGCTGCTCGAGCGCGCCGCCGACGTGTACTGGGCGGGGGCGGCCCGGATGACCATCAAGGCCGATCCCGATGTCCTCACGTAACCGTGTGAAACGGGGCGTTGCGGGTGTCCCCGGGGCGCGTTTCGGCCCAGATTCCCGCCCTGGGCGCACAGTCAAAGCCGTCAGCGCACACTCGAGCGCCCTGCCCCGCAAGGAGACTGACGAGTGAAATCGATCGATGAGCTGGCCGGCGACCTAAACTTCACCACCGCGAAGACGGGTGGCGACCGCTCGGTTACCTTCCTGCCCGATCCGCCCCGCGCGCCACGGCGTTACACGGTGATTTCGGTGGACGACCACATCGTCGAACCGCCCGACACCTTCACCGGACGCCTGCCCCGCAAGTTCGCCGACCGCGCCCCAAAAGTCGTGGAGACCGGCAGCGGGGGACAGACCTGGGTGTACGACGGCCGGGAACTACCCAACGTCGGATTCAACGCGGTCGTCGGGCGGCCGGTGGCGGAGTACGGCTTCGAGCCGGTCCGGTTCGACGAGATGCGCAGGGGCGCATGGGATATCCACGCGCGTGTCAAAGACATGGACCTCAACGGCATCTACGCCTCGCTCAACTTTCCGTCGTTCCTGCCGGGATTCGCGGGCCAGCGGCTGCAGCAGGTCACCACGGACCGCGACCTGGCGCTGGCATCGGTGCGGGCATGGAACGACTGGCACCTCGAGGTCTGGGCGGGCTCGTATCCCGAACGCATCATTGCATGCCAGCTGCCGTGGCTGCTGGACCCCGAGCTCGGCGCGAAGATGATCTATGAGAACGCCGAACGCGGCTTTCACGCCGTCACTTTCAGCGAGAACCCGGCGATGCTCGGGTTGCCGAGCATCCACTCCGGCCACTGGGATCCGATGATGGCGGCGTGCGCCGAGACGGACACCGTGGTGAACCTGCACATCGGCTCCTCCGGCTCCTCACCGTCCACCACCGACGACGCGCCGCCGGACGTCCAGGGCGTGCTGTTCTTCGCCTACGCCATCTCCGCGGCGGTCGACTGGCTGTATTCCGGCCTGCCCAGCCGGTTCCCCAACTTGAAGATCTGCCTGTCGGAGGGCGGGATCGGCTGGGTCGCGGGCTTGCTGGACCGCCTCGACCACATGCTCAGCTACCACGCGATGTACGGCACCTGGCAGGACCTCGGCGAACGCCTCACTCCCGCAGAGGTTTTCACCCGCAACTTTTGGTTCTGCGCGGTGGAGGACAAATCGTCCTTCGTGCAGCGCGATCGGATCGGCGTGGACAACATCATGTTGGAGGCCGACTATCCGCACTGCGACTCCACCTGGCCGCACACCCAGGAGACGATCCACGAACAGATCGGCGGTTTGCCGCCGGACGTGATCCGAAAGTTCAGTTGGGAGAACGCGTCTCGGTTGTACCGGCATCCCGTGCCGGTCGAGGTCCAGCGCAATCCCGATGCGTTCTAGACCTTTTCGTGCTGACGCTCGTGGGGACAAGGGCAACCAGTGTCGTCGAGCGCCGAAATGTGGTGCGACGCGCCCACCGGCGCCGACACAGACGCCAGCGAGACGTCTTTCAGACACGACGGCGCCGCGATCCAGTTCATGAACTGCCAGATGGCGGCCACCAATGCGATGAGCAGCAGCGCTGTCGCGACCGCGTGGAACACCAGGTAGTAGCAGTATCCGGATGGGGATTGCGGTGAACCATCGCCAGTGGCAACCGTTTTGAACGTCGCTATTCCTATCAAGACAGCCTCCCTCTTCGACCCAATGCGTCGACCCCGACAACAACCGCTCGATAGTCCTTCGGAGCCAGGTCCCGATCGGATGGCGAATATGTCGCACCGGTCGAACACAACGCGCAAAAGCTCTGGTCGCGGCGGTCGCGGGCGTGCGTTTTGAACCGCCGGGCGATGGGTAGCCGTTCGGGGACGTCGGTCCGCGCGTTCAAACCCCGACAGTCAGACAAGCAGTGGGATTGGCAGGCGAATGAATACCCTCGCGTTGCTGGCCGGCCGCTACGAGGTGCGCGGCAGGCTGGGCCTGGGCGGCATGGCCGAAGTTCGCGACGGCTGGGACACCCGACTGAACCGGCCCGTCGCCATCAAGCTATTGCACCCGGTGTTCAACGCGCAGTCCGACATTCGGAGCCGATTCGACGCGGAGGCGCGTGCGGCCGCGGCGCTGAACCATCCGAACATCGTGGCGGTTCACGACTGCGGCGAGCACGACGGCATACCTTTCATCGTGATGGAGCGGTTGCCGGGCAGTTCGCTGGCCGACCAGATCGCCCGCGGTCCCCTTCCCGTCCCGCACGTCCGAGCCACCCTCGACAACGTTCTCGCCGCGCTGACGGCCGCGCACCGCGCGGCGATCCTGCATCGGGACATCAAGCCCGGAAACATCCTGGTCGGTGCCGACGGCGAGGCCATGAAGGTCGCCGACTTCGGGATCGCCAAGACCCACGAGGCGGTCGCCCACACGATGACGGGCCAGGTGTTCGGCACCATCGCCTACCTGAGTCCCCAGCGGCTCGCCGGGGCGCCCGCGACCGTGGCCGATGACCTCTATGCCGCCGGGGTGGTCGGCTATGAGGCGCTGGCGGGGCATCGCCCCTTCCCGCAGGAGAACATGGGTGCCCTGGCCCGCGCCATCTTGCACGACCGGCCGCCGCCGCTGGCCCTGCTGCGGCCCGACGTCGATCCCGCCCTGGTCAGTGCGATTGAACGCGCAATGGCGCCGGATCCGCGACAGCGGTTCGGCGGCGCCGCGGAGATGCGGGGCGTCCTGCACGGCGGTCGTGGGGCGGCCGTCGTCGCCGGGATGCCCATCGCGGCACCGCCGCGCCGGCCGACCAGGGTGCTCGACGCGCCCCTGCCGGCGCCGAATCCGCGACCGGCGGGCCGGACCAAGAAGCTGGTCGCCGCCGGGGCCGTCCTGGCGGCCATGCTCGTTGTCCCGTTTGCGTTCGCTTCCGACCCGGCGCCCTCGAACGCGCCCGCCCAACCGGTGACGACGAGCACCCCGTCGCCGGCGCCGGTGCCGGTGCCGGTGAACAATCCGGTTCCGTCGCCCCCTCCCACGGAAGAACCGCCACCGCCGCCACGGCATGGCCCCGGCAAGGGGCATGGCAAGGGACACGGCGGCGATTAGGCCTCCCAACCCCTTGAGCACAATGCGCAAAAGCGCGAAATCGCTCATTGAGCGGGTATTGCGCACAAGCGCGTCAGCGCCGTCATCGCTCCGTAGCTTCGAGTGAACAAGGTGTCGAGATCCCCTCGACAGAGACACCGACCAGGAGCGCGCCGTGTTCACTCAGCCGGAAATGACGACGGGATCAAACGCCTACAGCGGGACGCCCGCTGCGCTTCCACAGCGACTGCCCACGAGGCGGGACGGCTATGTCGAGCGCACGGTCATCGCCAGCGATGGCGTGCGGCTGGCGGTCCGTGACTACGGTGCCGCCGGCGCCCGGGATCACACCGTGGTCCTGATGCACGGCCTGTGCCTGACCCAGTCGAGCTGGGCCCTTCAGGTCCGCCACCTGGTGCGCCGGTGGGGCGACAGCGTGCGAATCATCACCTACGACCACCGCGGCCACGGCCGTTCGACCGGGGCCGACATGCACACCTACGAGATCGACCGGCTCGCCGCCGACCTCGCCGACGTCCTCACCGTTCTGCGCGTGAGCGGGCCGCTGACCCTGGCGGGCCATTCGATGGGCGGGATGACGGCCCTGGCCTACCTGGCGCGGCCGGCCGCCGAGCGCCCGGTGGAACCGCAGGGCCTCGTCCTGGTCGCGACGGCGGCGGGCCGGCTCGCCGAGCGCGGCCTGGGCCGCTTGCTGGCCAGCCGGGCCACGGGAGCGCTGTTCGATCTCGTGCACCACATGCCGCGACGGGCGACGGATCAGGCGATCAACGGGCTGGTGCGACCCGTATGCGAAGGCCTCATCAAGTATTCCGGCGTCGAGCGCAACGGCGCCGCGGCGGTGACCCAATCCGCGATCCGCACGATCTCGTTGACGACGGCGGCCGGCTTCCTGCCCAGCCTGAAGCGATACGACCAGTACGACGGGCTCTCCGCGATCGCGGCGAACACGGTCGTCATCAGCGGGGGAGCGGACCGAACCACGCCGGCCGAGCACGCGCGTGATCTGGCGGCCGCCATCCCGGGCGCCACCCACGTGCACCGGCCCACCGCCGGGCACATGCTGCTGGAAGGGGACGCGGAGTGCGTCAGCGCGGCGATCGACCGCGTGATGTCCATGCGGCGCCGGCGCGCCCGTGGCACGGCCAGTTGACCGCCGGCGGCAGACCCGAATGTATCTTCACCCATTTCTCCTGCGTTCAGCACTCCGACGGCCTCTGCTACCTGCATCTCAGCAACTGATTTCCGGTCCCGGCCGGTAGCCGGTCAGAGGTCGGAGGCCAATCGCCGCAGGATGTCCGCCGCGGGCTCGGCGGTGGCGTGCCGATACCCGGTGCCCGCCCACAGGTGGACGTAGTCGGGCTTGCCCGCCGCGGCGGCGGCCTTGCGCATCGGGCTGGTGAGGTAGTGAATCGCCGGGTAGCCCAGCGGCGCCTGTGCCTCGTGGGCATCGATGAACGCGTTGCGCAGGCCGCGGGCCGGCCGGCCGGTAAAGGCCCGGGTGATCACGGTCTCGGTGTAAGCCGGATCCACGAGGGCCGCCTGGTGGGTGGCCGAGGCGCCGCTTTCGGTGGCGCGTAGCAAAACCGTTCCCACCGCGGCCGCGACGGCGCCGGCGCGGATGACGTCGGCCACCGCGGCCGGCGTGGCGAGGCCACCGGCCGCCATCACCGGCAGCGGTACCGTCGCGCCGATCTGCGCGACGAGGTCGACGATCGGGACCGGTGTCAACGGCCTGCGCGGCGAGAGCGTGCCCGAATGGCCGCCCGCCGTCGCCGCCTGGACGGCAAGCATGTCCACCCCGGCGTCGCGCGCCTGCGCCGCCTCGTCGGGCGTCGTCACCGTCTGCACCACAACGGTATTGGCCTTCTTCAGCGCGGTGATCACGTCGCGCGGCGGTATCCCGAACGTGAACGACACCATCGGCACCGGGTCGTCGAGCAGCAGCGCGATCTTCTCGTCGAAGCGGTCGGTGTCGTCGATCGGCTCGGCTGGTAGCGTCAGACCGAACTGATCGGCCTCCTTTTGGACGATCGCTGCGTAGGCGCGGTAGCTGTCGGGGTCGATCGGCAGGGGATTGGGCGCAAAGACGTTGATCCCGAACGGAATTCCCTCGGCGCGGACCTTCTTGATCTCGGCCTCGACGGCGTCGACCGTCTTGTACCCGGCCGCCAGCATGCCGAGGGCGCCGGCCTGGTTCGCGGCCGACGCCATCGCGGGCGTGGTCGGCCCGCCGGCCATCGGGGCGGCGACCAGCGGTATCGACATTTCAAACTGTTCCAGCATCGCAGTCCCCCTTCGAGTCCGGATCACACGCTGCCCTGAGAATATCGGTGAAGCATTGCCATTCCATCCCGGCGCCCGACCTGACAGGATGCTTCACCGTGAAGCGGCCCAACTTTCTAGTCATCGTGGCGGACGACCTCGGATATTCCGACATCGGTGCGTTCGGCGGCGAGATCAATACGCCGAACCTGGACCGGCTGGCCTACGCCGGCGTCCGGTTCACCGATTTCCACTCCGCCCCGGCCTGTTCGCCCACCCGGGCGATGCTGTTGACCGGCACCGACCACCACATCGCGGGCATCGGCACGATGCTCGAGGTCGCGATCCCCGAGTTCCGCGGCGCCCCCGGCTACGAGGGCTACCTGAACGACCGGGTCGTGGCCCTGCCCGAGCTGCTGCGCGACGCCGGATATCTGACGCTGATGTCGGGCAAGTGGCACCTGGGCGACACCATCGAAACGTCGCCGTGGGCCCGCGGGTTCGAGCGCTCGTTCGCCCTGCTGCCGGCCGGCGCCAGTCACTACGGCCCCGCGGTGGGCGGCGGGTTTTCGCCCGTGGCAACGCTTTACACCGAGGATGACCAGTTCGTCACCGTCGGTGACGACTTCTACTCCTCCGACTTCTACGTCGACACGCTACTGCGCTACTTCCGCGAGCGGCCCGACGAGGATGACCGTCCGTTCTTCGCCTACCTGCCATTTCAGGCCCCGCACTGGCCGCTGCAGGCGCCGGGCGAGACCATCGCGACCTATCACGGTCGCTACGACGCCGGGCCCGACGAATTGCGCGAGGCCCGCCTGGCCGCGCTGAAGAAGCTCGGGCTGTGCCCGCCCGACGTCGCGGCGCATCCGGTCGTCGCCGACGGCGCGCCCGAATGGGCCGACATGACCGACGACGAGCGCGCGCGTTCGGCCCGCAGCATGGAGGTCTATGCCGCAATGGTGGGCCGGATGGATCAGAACATCGGCCGGGTCATCGACTACCTCTCCGAGACCGGCGAACTGGACAACACCGTCGTGATCTTCCTGTCCGACAACGGCGCGGAGGGCGCCATGGTCGAGGCGATGCCGCTGCGCGGCGCCCAGATCGTCGCGCAGATCGAAAAGTACTGCGACAACAGCCTCGACAACCTGGGCGGGCCCACCTCGTTCATTTGGTACGGCCCGCGCTGGGCGCAGGCTGCCACCGCGCCGTCGCGGCTGCACAAGGCGTTTACCACCGAGGGCGGGATCCGGGTGGTTGGCTTCGTGACCTGGCCCGGCTTTGCCCGGCAGGCCGAAATCGGCACCGCCTTCACGACGGTCATGGACATCGCGCCGACGGTGCTCGAGCTCGCCGGCGTAACGCACCCGGGCACCGCCTACCGGGGCCGCGACGTCGCGCCCATGCGGGGCCGTTCCCTGGTGCCATACCTGTCGGGCGAAAGCGAAGTGGTCCACGGCCTGGACACCGGCACGGGTTGGGAATTGTTCGGGCGCAGGGCGATCCGTCAGGGTAATTGGAAGGCGGTGTATCTGCCCGCGCCGTACGGTCCGGGCGCCTGGCAGCTGTACGACCTGTCCGACGACCCGGGCGAGATCGAGGATCTGGCCGCCGCGCGGCCCGACAAGCTGGCCGACCTGCTGGCGCTGTGGGATCGCTACGTCGAGGAGACCGGCGTGATCCTCGACCCCGTCTCGGTGTTCGACGCCGAGCTCTAGAAGCGGATTTCGGCGATAGCCGTGGCGGGGGGCGCCCGAGTGCTAGCGTCGGCTCCGTGTCAGCTGACGGCAACCCCATCCGTATCGGCATCTTGGGTGCGGCCCGCATCGCGCCCCTGGCGGTCGTCAACCCCGCAAAGCAACACAGCCAGGTCGAGGTGGCCGCCGTGGCGGCCCGCGACCCGGCGCGTGGGCGGGCCTTTGCCGGCAAGCACGGCATCCCGCGGGTGCACGACAGTTACGACGCGCTGATCGCGGACCCGACCGTCGACGCGGTATACAACCCGCTGCCGAACGGCCTGCACGGCCGGTGGACGCGGGCCGCGCTGGCCGCCGGCAAGCACGTCCTGTGCGAAAAGCCGTTCACCGCCAACGCGGCCGAAGCGCGCGAGATCGCCGCGATCGCCGCGAATTCCGATCGGGTGGTGATGGAGGCCTTCCATTATCGCTACCACCCGCTGACCCGCCGCGTCGAGGAGATCATCGCCTCCGGCGAGTTGGGCAAGCTGCGACGGGTGGAGGCCGCCATGTGCTTCCCCCTGCCGAGGTTCTCCGACATCCGCTACAACTATTCGCTTGCCGGCGGGGCGCTGATGGACGCCGGGTGCTACTCGGTCCACATGGTCCGCACCTTCGGTGGTTCGACGCCCGAAGTCGTCTCCGCGCGGGCGAAATTGCGCGATCCGCAGGTCGACCGGGCCATGACGGCCGAGGTGAAGTTTGCCGGCGGGCACACCGGCCGGGTCCGCTGCTCGATGTGGTCGTCGCGGCTGCTGCAGATCAGCGCCCACGTGGTGGGCGAACACGGTGAGGTGCGGGTCTTGAACCCCGTGTTGCCCAGCGCTTTCCACCGGCTCACGATCCGATCGCACGACGGTCGACGCGTCGAGCGCTTTTCGCGCCGCACCACCTACGCCTATCAGCTCGACGCCTTCGCCGCGGCGGTGCTGCGCGGGGAACCGGTCAAGACGACCCCCGAGGACGCGATCGAAAACATGACCGTCATCGACGAGATCTACCGGGCCGCGGGCCTTCCCCTACGCAACCCGAGTTGACCCTCCGGTGCACGCGTTCGCCTGCCCCCTGTGTCGCGGCTTCGCCCCGTTCGACTCGAGACGATGTCCGAATTGCTCGGCCGAGCTCGGATTGCATGTGCCGAGCCGCGCGATGGTCGCGACCTCCGACGGCACCGCCGTCATCGACGGCGAAGTCTGGGTTCAGTGCACGAGGTCGGAGACCCTCGGCTGCAACTGGCTGACCCCGGAGCTACAAGAAATCGGCGGCGAGCAGGGGCGCTGCATCGCCGATTCGCTGATCCGTCGAGAGCCCGACGCGGACGACACGATCGCGGTGGAGAAGCTGGCGTCCACCGCGGTTGCGCTGCGTCGCTTGGTTTATCAGCTCATCGACATCGGGTTGCCGATCGATCCGTACTGGCGGAAAGACGGCGGGCTGGCGTTCGATCTGCTGTCCAGTTACAGCGGCCGCGAGCGGGTGGTGATCGGACACGCCGACGGGGTGATCACGATCGACTTGGTGGAGTCGCTCGACGCCTACCGGGAGGCGCTGCGGGTCAATCTCGGCGAGCCCTATCGCACCATGCTGGGCCACTTTCGCCACGAGGTCGGCCACTACTACCAAAACGTGCTTGTGGAACAGGATCCCGGCGCCGCCCGCTATCTCGACGAGTGCCGCGAGATCTTCGGCGACGAGCGCGTGGATTACCAAGCCGAGATGGCACGACACTACAAGTTCGGCGCCCCGCCGGACTGGGGCGACTCCTACATCTCCGAATACGCGACGATGCACCCGTGGGAGGACTTCGCCGAATGCTTCGCACACTACCTACACATCGCCGACACCATGGCCACCACCCGCGAGGCCGGGATGATCTTGCACGCCGACAGGGTCCGCTTCTCGGTGCCGCGCGACATCGTTCCGCTCGCGTCGTACGACGTTGCGCCGATCGAGCATCTGCTCGAAGACTGGAAGTGGTTGGCGCTGTTCTTCAATCAGGTGAACACCGCCATGGGCAAGAACCCGCTCTACCCGTTCCACATCCCGCCTCCGGTGGTCTGCAAGCTGGCGTTCGTGCACAAAGTGATTCGAGGGACCGCGCAGCAGGGGTAGCAAGGAGAGCCGGATGTGTCGGTGGGTTGGATATCTGGGCAGTGCGATCGCGCCGCGGGAGTTGTTGCACGATCCGCCCCGCTCACTGATCGAGCAGAGCCGCAGGCACGCGCCGAACATGGAGATCCCCAACGGCGACGGCACTGGGCTCGGCTGGTACGAGCACCGGGCCGAACCGGCGCTTTTTCGCAGCATCACTCCGGCGTGGGGCGACGAAAACCTTTTGGAACTGGCCACCGAGATTCGCACGCCCCTGTTCCTCGCGCACGTGCGGGCTGGGACCGGGACTCCCGTGCAGCAGACCAATTGCCACCCGTTCCGCTACCGCAACTGGCTCTTCGTGCACAACGGACACGTCGGCGGCTATCAACGGTTGCGGCGGAACCTGCTGCTGGCCGTGCACCCCGACTTGTTCGGCAACATTGCGGGATCGACCGATTCGGAGTTGATGTTTCACCTCGCGCTGACGTTCGGCCTCGCCGATGACCCGGTCACCGGGATCGCGCGGATGGCAGGTTTCGTCGAGGCGATCGCCGCTACGGCCGGCGTCGATGAGCCGGCCCTGCAGATGACGGTCGGGGTCAGCGACGGCACGCGACTCTACGCCGTCCGTTACGCCAGCGGACCCGAAGCCAATTCGCTGTTCGTAAGCGAAGATCCGGCGTCCGTGCGGATGCTCTACCCGGACGACGAGGGATCCGAGCACTTCGCCGACGATTCCCGCGTGGTGGTGTCCGAACCGTTGACCCATCTGCCGGGGATGTGGCGGGAAGTGCCGGCCGGGACGGCACTGACCGTCGGCCGGGACGTCGAAGAGCGCGCCTTCCGGCCCATCGCCCCCACGGCGGCCTGATAACTCAGGAGATCTCGTTCAACAAGCGGCGCGCAGCCTCGACGCAAGGGCGGAGGCGATCGATCGGACTGACGCCGGCCAGCGCCAAAGACCTTCTCGGGACTTCGATTTCGATCACGATATCGGCGGGAAGCGCGGAAAGGATTTCGCGGAGCGGCAATTCACCCTCGCCGGGAACCATGCGTTCGAACATGGCTTCCTCCATGTAGTTATCGCCTCGCGGCGCCAGCGTCGTGTCGTTGACTTGGGCATATCCGATGTGGTTGGCTTCAATGGTCGCGATATCCGCGGCGGTCGAGCCGGATCGCACCAGGTGCATGGTGTCGATCAACAACCGAAAGTCGTTCCGCGCCACGTGTTCCCGGGCGGCCAGCGCGGTGGGCAGGTCGCCGATTGTCAGCCCCGGGACTGGTTCCACAACCGTCTGGATGCCGCGCTGGGCGGCGAGTTCCGTCAGGATCGCGAACTGGTCAAACGTGCGGCCGAGGTCGGGGTCGAGGCTCACCACGTTGATCTGCGGAACGCCCAGGTCGGCCAGTGCGTCGAGATCGCCTGCGAAATGCCGCATCTCGGCGCCGGGCAGCACCAGGAACCCGTCGCCGAGCGAGATCGTGACGCCACGGTTGTCCAACGCGGCCCGCACATCTCGCCGCAACGGCGCGTCCTTGAGCGAGAACGGCGGATAGCCGAGCGGAACCAGCGGAAGACCGCGCACAACCGCCGACATGTAGCGGCAACCGAGGTCGGCGGTGAGATCGACGAATTCCACTGGGGGAAGGCCGAAGCCGCCGAGGAATCCGACACCGAGGCGGTCCATGTTACGCGGGGCGGCCGGCCAATTGGGCCAACTGGTCGGCGGCCTGGGGTGTTTGGGTGGTCAACGCGATCTTCCCGGACGTCACCGGTTCCACGATGATCGGCGCCTCCAGAACCAGATCGTCGCGGATGAAGGCGACGTGGTCCTGCAGGTGGTTGGCGGTGAATGTCGCCCAGGTAGCCGCGGAAAGCGGGTCCATCGTCAGGCTCACCTCGTAGAAACCGGATGTCAGTGACGCCGGCGGGTCCACGTGCGTCAGCGCCAATCGCATCGTTTCGGGGCCCAACGTATAGAGCGTGCTCCTGGCGAGGTCACAGGTAACCAGCACGGTGGTCGGTGCCACTGGGCTGGCCGGATTCGTGGCTGGGCACTTGTTGGGCGTCGTCGGCTGCGACTTCTGCACCGGCCGAACCGGCAACGGCTGGATGCTCACCGCGGGCGGCGGCGATGGGGTGGTCGTCGATGCCGCGGCGGTGCTTGGCGTGGTCGGGGAGGTGTGGTGCGGCGTCGATTGGCAGCCGGATATCGCCACACCGAGCAGCAGAAGGCTCATGAGGCCGCTGGCGCCGATCCAGGGCTGGCCACGATGAGTCATCGCACCACACTCTCAGCCGAGAGCCCGGCGCGTCGGTAGGACACGCTCTTTACTGACACTACGAATATAGAGTAGTGTCCCGCTCCGGGATACCCTGCGATGGACAAACGACGAAAGCCCAACCCCACCGAACGCCGCCGCGACCTGTGCGACGCGGCGATCCATCTGTTGGCCCAGGAGGGCGCCAAGGGGTTGAGTCATCTCAAGGTCGACCGCCAGGCCGGCGTCCCGGACGGCACGACCTCGTTCTATTTCCGGACCCGCTCGGCGCTGCTGCGCGCCGCGGCCGAGCGGCTGGCGGAGCTGGATTTGGCGACATTGCAGTCCGTGGCGGACGTGGCCGGGCATGCCGACGGACAGCGAAACCACCCGTCGCCGTCGCGGTTGTCTCAGGTGGTGATCCAGGCCGGGAACGAACCGCAATTGTCGCGGACCAGGGCCCGCTACGAGCTGACCATGCAGGCCACGCGCGATCCGGCGGTCGCGGCGATCCTGCAGGAGGCCACGGACGCGTTCACCAAGCTGCACCGCGAAATCCTGGTGCAGCTCATGCCGCGCGGCGCCGACCTGGAGCCGGCCGTGGTCGAGGACCTGAGCAACATCACGCTCACCTTCATCAACGGTCTGCTGCTGCGTTTCGCCCATGGCGACCGAATCATCGACAGTCCCGAGCAGCTCGACGGGATTCTGGCGGCCATCGCCACCGGCATCCTGAAGAACCCCAACAAGGGCCGGCTGACCGAGCCCGTCGGGTCGTCGGCTCAAAGCCTTGCCAGAGCACCCGCCATATGATTCTCTACGAGAATAGAGTAGGCGCAACGTATTTAAGCGATACGTATAAATTATTGGGCCCGATTCCGTCGCCGACGGACAGCTCAGTGGATAGGTGAAAATGCAGGCGCTAGGAGGGATTTCGTGACGGCGAGCACGGACAGTGATGTTCATTTCGACCCGTACGACGTCGAGCTGATTGCCGACCCGTATCCGATGTTCGCGCGCCTGCGGGACGAGGCGCCGCTCTACTACAACGCCGAATACGACTTTTATGCGCTGAGCCGCTACGCCGATGTCAACAAGGCCCTGATCGACAACGGCACCTACAGCTCGGCCCGAGGCGTGATCCTCGAGTTGATCAAGGCCAACCTCGAAATCCCTTCGGGCATGCTGATCTTCGAAGACCCCCCGATCCACGACGTGCACCGCAAGCTGTTGTCGCGGATGTTCACCCCCCGCAAGATCAACGCGTTGGAGCCGATGATCCGGGACTTCTGCGCGCAGCTCCTGGATCCCCTAGTGGGGTCGGGGCGATTCGACTTCGTCACCGATCTCGGTGCGATCATGCCGATGAAGGTCATCAGCATGCTGCTCGGGATTCCCGAGGAAGATCAGGAGTACATCCGCGATCGCGGGAACGCCCAGCTACGCACCGAGCCCGGCAAGCCGATGAGTGCCGCCGAGCATGGCTTGTCGGTGGGCGAGCAATTCGAGGCCTACATCGACTGGCGTGCCGAGCATCCGTCCGACGACATCATGACCGAGCTGCTCAACGTGGAGTTCGTCGACGAGACCGGCACCACGCGGCGGCTCACGCGCAGCGAGATTCTGGTGTACCTCAACGTCGTGGCCGGGGCGGGCAACGAAACCACGACCCGGCTGATCGGTTGGGCGGGCAAGGTACTCGCCGAGCACCCCGATCAGCGCCGCGAGCTCGTGGAGAACCCCGGCCTCATCCCGCAGGCCATCGAGGAGCTGCTGCGCTACGAGCCGCCGGCTCCGCACATGGCGCGCTACGTGACGCGCGACGTCAGCCTGTATGACCAGACGGTGC
>NZ_LZKK01000322.1 GCF_001672815.1 Mycobacterium sp. E796
GGCATTCCGGTGTTGTCCGCGCTGCCGGGCCAATTCCTGCTCAAGGACCTGGTTTTGATCGGCGTTGCGCTGTGGACGTGCGGTGACTCGCTCGCGGCGCGAAAAGCGTGCCCCTGAGCAATTCCTTGGCCGATGCCAACGTGTCGGCGTAGGCGTCCGGAGTCAGGTTGGCCGCCCGGTCCGTCAGCCCGCGAGCCAGCGCGTAGATCGCGTTGACCGCGGCGCCCGGGTCGGTGCCCGGCGGCAATGCTTCGCGCGCTTGGGCGTCCCGAACGATCCCATCGATGGTGTCGCGCAACACTTTTGGCCCGGCATGCCCGCGCATCGCGCGTTCGAACGCGGCCAGGTGCGGATACTCGCGCAGCAACCTGGCCAGCTCGTCCAGCATCGCCTCGAGGCGCTCGACGACGTCATCGGAGTGCGCCGCGGCGGACCGCACCCGCGGCAGCGCGATCTCGTCGATCTCCCGGACGGTCGCCGTGAGCAGCTCGGACTTGTTCGGGAAATAGTGATACAGGCTGCCGCTGGTCATCTCGGCAGCCTTGGCGATCTCGCGAATGCTTGCGCGGGAGTACCCGACCTCCGCCACGCAGCGCATGGTGGCGACGATGATCCGACGGCGGGTCTCCTCGCCGCTGGCGCCGACCGGGCGACCCAGCATGCCGTCGAATATAATCGGCCGATCAATTTACGTGCCGGTTCGGTAGGGAGACGCGCCGCATGAACGCCGCGCGGGCGCAGTTGGGGCGCCCGGTGGGCGCCAGCGGCGAGCGGACCCGCGCCCGAATAATCGACGCGGCGATGCGCCGCCCGCC
>NZ_LZKK01000323.1 GCF_001672815.1 Mycobacterium sp. E796
CGCCCGGTCGGCGCCAGCGGCGAGCGGACCCGCGCCCGAATAATCGACGCGGCGATGCGCTGCGTGGCGGAGGTCGGGTACTCCCGCGCAAGCATTCGCGAGATCGCCAAGGCTGCCGAGATGACCAGCGGCAGCCTGTATCACTATTTCCCGAACAAGTCCGAGCTGATCAAGGCCGCCGTCGCGGCCAGGACCGACGTCGCGTTGCCGCGCCTGCGCGAGGCCGCCCAGGGTCCCGGCGACGTCACGGACCGGATCGAAGCGGTGCTCGACGAATCGGGCCGGTTGATGCGCGAATACCCCGACCTCGCCGCCTTCGAGTGGGCGCTCCGTGCCGAAGGTGCCGTCGACCCTCGGGAGGGCGGCGCCGGATTCCAGGCCTTCCGCGAGATCATCGAGGGCATCGTCGGGGGCACCGACAAGCCGGGCTCGGTGGAAGCCGTCTATTCGCTGATCTACGGGTTGACCGAGCTGGCGGCGACCGTTCCGCCGGAGGAGTACCACGCTGCGCTGGACTCGGCCAAGCGCCTGATCAGGGGCACGCTGCTGGGCGGCGGTCCACAG
>NZ_LZKK01000324.1 GCF_001672815.1 Mycobacterium sp. E796
TCGCGATCCAGTCGGAGAAGGTCTACGACCGGTACATGAAGTACCTCACCGGCTGCGCCAAGTTGTTCCGCCAGGGCTACACGGACGTCAACCAGTTCACGTGTGAGAAGTGACCGGCGGCGCCGGCGCCCGGGACGTTACTTGGCCAGGGTGAACTGGCCGACGTTGCTGATGCCCTTGCGGAACAACTTGGCGCAGCCGGTGAGGTACTTCATGTACCGGTCGTAGACCTTCTCCGACTGGATCGCGATGGCCTTGTCCTTGTTGGACTCGAGCGCCGCGGCCCATATTTCCAGCGTCCTGGCGTAGTGCAGCTGAAGTGACTGGATCCGGGTCACCTTGAAACCGGCGTCGCCGGCGTGCTCTTCGACCGACGGGATCGTCGGCAGCCATCCGCCGGGGAAGATCTCGGCCAGGATGAACTGGGTGAAGTGAACGACCTCGTGGGTCAACGGGGTGCCCTGGGCCCTGGCCTCTTTGAAGGTCGGACGCGAGATGGTGTGCAGCAGCATGACCCCGTCGGCCGGCAGCACCCGGTAGGCCATCTTGAAGAAGTGGCCCCACCGTTGGCGGCCGAAGTGCTCGAAGGCGCCGATGGAGACGATGCGGTCGACGGGCTCGTCGAACTTCTCCCAGCCCTCCAGCAGCACCTGCGCTGAGCGGTTCGTGTCCAGCCCGTCGAACATCTGCTGGACGTGCTCGGCCTGGTTCTCCGACAGCGTCAGGCCGACGACGTTGACGTCGTACGTCTAAA